>CAZLOF010000538.1:0-3721 GCA_964560745.1 uncultured Thermoflexus sp. | reverse complement strand
TGGCAACAATGACGGCCTCGTCCCATAACGCATCAGCCTCAACGGGCGTTAGCGGGTGGCTGAGCGCCAATTGTTTGGCCCCTGCGCCTACCATCTCGGCAAAAGCCGTGATAACCCCAAGGTTAAATGAATACCAATCGATTGGGCGCATATTGGGCGCTGGGGTTTGTGAGTCGGTTGCCATACAAATATTTTGCAGCCATCATACTACCACCAATTTCGCCAGCCGATCCGTGCCACCCGCCATCGACATGGCATCATCGCCAAAAGCCGAGCGCCCACGCCGTTGTAAATTTCGGGCTTTAAGCGATTTCGCATTCCCTTTCACCGTCACATACACAATTGTGTCATCGGCAGCCGCAATGACCGCATCGGCCACCGTTGCATCTTTCAACAACTTCGTCGTCACCACGCCTTTACCGGCCCGCCCTTGAATGGGATAATCGTCGATCACCAAGCGCTTAGCCTTGCCATCCGTAGTCGCCAAAATCACATCATGCTCCACCACATAAGTTTGCTGCACCAAGGTCAACGCCATTACCAAATCACCATTCTCAAGCTTCATGCCTACCACCCCACCTGCGGGCAAACCCATTGGTCGCACCTCCTCTTGCTTAAAACGAATGGCCATGCCAAGCTGGCTAAATAACATCACTTCTTCGTCACCCTTGGTCATACGGGCGCTAATCACCGTGTCATTATCGCTAACGCCACATGCCACAAACATTTGGCCCGGCACTGTGGGCAAGGCGCTCAATTCACTGCGTTTAACCATACTGCTGGCGGTGCAGGTAATGAGAAAACCACCGCCCTCACGCTTCACCTGATCACGTTCAATTGCAAATGCACCCGCTACTTCATCATCTTTTAAAAATGGCGATAACGCACTCAGCGGCGCACCCTCACCTGCCGTCACATCTTCGATCGGCAAATTATTCACGCCCAACACCACCGCCCGCCCTGATGACCCAATTACATAAATAAGGGCTTTGGCACTGGTCTTCACAATTGCGGCAGGCACTTCTTTGGCCGCCGCTGTCACACGTGGCTGCTCATTTACTCGGCCAATTTTGCCATTGCTGCCCACGATCACATAACAATCTTCTTCGGGGATCAGATCATGCGTGGTCAATGCCATCTGATCGATTTTAGATTTTGAATTTTGGATTTTGGATTTTGGATTTGCCTCAGCCGCATTGTCCGGTTCGCTTCCATCTTGGTTCTTGGTTCTTGATTCTTGACTCTTGATTCTCGATTCTGGAATCTTGCCAACAATCGCCGTGCGACGTGCATCGCCAAAACGCTGCTTGAGCGACACCAATTCAGCTTTAATTGCGCCCAACATTTTGGCGGGGTTTGTCAACAACGACTCTAAATGCGCAATGATTTTGCGTTTTTCGGCCAATTCTTCTTCTAGCTTTTTGCGTTCAAGCGCCGCCAAACGCCGCAAAGGCATTTCGAGAATGGCCTGTGCCTGTAAATCACTAAATGCGAACTGCGAAATCAAGCCCTTACGCGCCGTGTCAACATCTTTTGAGGCACGAATAAGTTTAATGATCTCATCGATCACATCCAAGGCCTTAACCAATCCTTCTAAAATATGCGCCCGCTCACGCGCCCGCGTCAAGTCAAATTCGCTGCGGCGACGCACTACCTCACGCCGATGCTCAATAAACACCTGCAACATCTTGCGCAACGACAACACTCTTGGCTCACCATCGACCAAAGCCAACATAATCACCCCAAACGTGCTACGCATAGCGGTATATTTATACAGCGCCCCCAAAATCTTACGCGCGTCTTCACCCTTGCCAATATCAATCACGATCCGCATCCCGCGCCGGTCACTCTCATCGTGAATGTCGGTAATGCCCGCAATCTTGCCATCTCGCGCCAAATCGGCAATACGCTCAATTAACGCTGCTTTATTGACTGCATAGGGCAATTCGCTCACAATAATATGTGTTTTGCCGCGTTGCCCATCTTCAATATGGGTCTTGGCCTGCACAATGAGTTTGCCACGCCCAGTGCCATAACAAGCGCGAATAATATCTTCTTGTTCGGGGGTATCGCCATAACGAAAAACGATGCCGCCCGTTGGGAAATCGGGTCCCTTGACATATTTCATCAAGTCATCGACATCTACTTCAATCTCGGGCAAGGCTTCAAATGTGCGTATATTATCTTTACCTGTCACCACCACTGCCGACAAATTTGGCAATGCGATGTATTTGTCGATCATAAAACAAGTGGCATCGCAAATTTCGCCCATGTTGTGTGGCGGTATATTGGTCGCCATGCCAACGGCGATACCGGTCGCCCCATTCAACAGCAAATTGGGCAAGGCCGCTGGCAACACGGTCGGCTCTTGTTGGGTGCCGTCATAATTCTCAACAAAATCAACCGTCTCTTTGTCAAGGTCAGCCAACAAATCCATCGCAGGGTGGCTCAATCGCGCCTCGGTGTAACGCATCGCGGCGGGGGGATCGCCATCGATGCTGCCAAAGTTGCCCTGACCATCGACCAGCAAATAACGCATTGAAAAATCTTGCGCCATACGTGCCATCGCCTCATACACGCTAGCATCGCCGTGCGGGTGATATTTGCCCAGCACATCACCTACAATACGCGCACTTTTGCGATATGGCGTGTCGGCCCGCAGCCCATTGTCGTGCATCACATACAAAATGCGGCGCTGCACTGGCTTTAGTCCGTCACGGGCATCGGGCAATGCGCGTGACACAATCACGCTCATTGAATACGACAAATAGGCCTGCTTCATCTCGGTGTCAATATCGACACGCCGAATACGCCCAATTTGGGCTGTATCAATGTCTAATGCGCCCTGAAAGGCGGCTCCGTTTGCAGGGTTGTGTGCTTCGTAAGGTTTTTGTTTGCTGGCCATTTGCGTATTACTTTAGTTGCCAGAACAAACGTTCCAGCCTATAACTATTCTAACGCAAAATCAAAAGCAGGTGTGGAATAGATAATTCTCACCCCTTCGCCAATGTCACGCCGCTCACGCCGGCAAAGCCATTCTCAAAAATCATCAACACAAACAACAGCGACGACAACCGATTAAGATAACGCCCTACGAAAATTTAGGATCGACTAAAATTTGACAGTTTTCTTAGAATTTTAAGATTCACAAGCAAAACAAACATAACCCTTGCTAAAATTATAGTAAGTCATCTATGACCAATATCTATATCAAGCAAAAGTATTTCTAATATGAAGATAATTAAATTTTTCTCCCAAGCCATTTCACTGGCATTTATCACAGGGTTATTTATCACCCTATTGCTAAATCAACAAGCACTGAGCGCAGTGAATGAGCCAGAATCTCCAACGATCAATGAGTCAATAGCCAGTTCCGATAATTCCGATAATGTAGATGCAGGCGCATTGCGATGGTGTTATCTATGGTGCACCACTATTGATGCAGGTCCCAGCAAAGTATTTGTTACTCTTGACCTCACGCGCACTCAAGACCTTAGTGGTCGCCCCATGAAAGGCACAATTCATTTTCTATTGGTGTCATCCTCCACCAATATTACCTTCCCAGTGTTAAGAACATCACCATTACTCGGGCGGCTTGTAACACCAACTATTACCATCAATAATGGTACAAAAGCCACCTACGAATTCACCGATCTCGAAGCCGGTGGCTATCAAATTGTTACCTTACTATCTGAAACTGGTCTTCCTGGCACCCCACAAT
>CAZLOF010000537.1:0-3724 GCA_964560745.1 uncultured Thermoflexus sp. | reverse complement strand
CGTCTAAAATTGCTGTCTTTGAATAAATCACGCCATCGCAATACTTCAAGTACGGCTGGCGTATTTTCAGTTGTGTGCATCTCTTGCCCTGCACCAGTCAGATCGGGCACAAGCCGCAAAAAATGTAAACTAATCGCCCCCACAATAAAACTAAGCCCAAACAAGATGGCATAGGCGATAAGCGAATGTTGCCCATTTGCATCATTACGCGCTAAAATAATGCCCGATACCCCTAACGCCGTTACGCTAGCAATAGCGCTATATAAACGCTCACGGCTAAGATAATCACCCCGCAACTTGCGGGGCACTAAGGCGCTCATTAGCGGCAACCATGTGCCCGCACCCAAACCGCGCACAAAGTTAAAGGTCAGCATACAAGCGACCAACAAAGCAACGGTCAGCTCGCGGCTTGCCCATTGGGCAATGATGGGCATGGCTGTAAGCCAAACCAAAGTAAGCACCCGCCCACCCCAGCCGCGAAACATTAAATTGCGATAGCCAATGCGCCGCGCCACACTTGCCATTGGCATTTGTAAAGTAGACAAAAGCGGGGTTAACCCAGTGATAAAGCCTAGCACCGAGGCCGATGCACCAATTTCACGCGCAAATAAAATAAGCGGGCTGCCCAGCGCAATTTGAAATGACGCGGTGTTTAGCGCCATAAACAAATAGGCGTATTTAATTTCTTTTGGCAGTGTTGATTGTTGCATCGGTTATACCTAGTCTCTTACAACCCCACCGCTATTATAGGACACGCTAATATTTTGTTGCCGTTAGCCCAACGCTTGCAATCAGCATTTTATGCGCCGTGAAATACATGTCGTAATGTTCGTATTCTCCGTTGAACATTTTCTTCTGTGATATTGCTTGTTCGGACAACATCATAGGCGTGAATCGTTCCTTTTGTTTGGTTTAACTCAACCGCAACACCTGCTTTACGAAGTTTATTGGCATACAAAATCGCCTCGTCTCTCAAACAATCAAACTCAGCCGTTTCGATATAGGCTGCGGGCAAACCTTGCAAACTGTCCCCTTGAAAGGCTGAAATATACTTGGGCAAATGAGTGCGATCCATCCCTTTTAGATAAATATCCCACATTAGTTTTGCGCTTGGGGCATTAAATAATGGCGTATCCGTAAAATGCTTCATTGAATCACTGCTTAAGGTATGGTCACAAACAGGATAGATTAAGAGTTGAAAACAAAGTGCGACTTCTTTGGTATCTGAATTTTTTTGTGCCACACAAGCCGCTAAATTTCCACCTGCGCTATCGCCACCAATAGCAATTCTATTTGTGTCAATCCCAAGCGCCTTAGCACTGTCTTTAGCCCATTTCAAGGTCGCATAACAGTCTTCAAAACCGGTGGGGAAAGAATGCTTAAGACTAACGCGGTAATGTGGAAAGACAATAATGCAGCCGGATTTTTCGGCATATTCATACATCGCCTTTTTATGAGCCGAAAGAGCTTCAAAAAAGAACCCACCCCCATGAAAATAAACCAGACACGGGGCATTGGCCTGAATATTTTTGGGTTTAAAAACCAACACTTCAATTTCACCATTATTGTAGCCTTTTATTTTATGGCTTGTCAAGTCAATATTGTCAGGCGCTTTGGTCGTATTAAACTGCCATTTCACCAACCGGTTCATGGGGGCGATCATATATTGCTTGGTATTAGGAGCAAACCTAAGAAAAGCAAAATCTTTGTGAATGTTGTATTTAGTCATCTTAGTTTTAATTTTTAATTTTTAATTTTTTTAAGGCCGAGATAAGCCCAGATCGTAAAAGTCATTTCGCCTGCTGCCAATAAAAATATACTTGGTTCTACTAACTTCATTAGCCCAAAAATACAAATAATGCTACAAAAAATTGATCTTCCGATAATCGAAGCCTCGATATACGGCACAATCCCTTGTTGTGTCATACGCAAATTTACATAGCCAAACCCTAAAATAAGCGCACCAAGCACACGCACCCAAATTTCTTGCGGGGGTTGAAATCCAAACAAAGGCAATTGCACTTGTGGTATCAGCACAATCCCTAGTCCCATGACAAACATATAAATCGTTTGAACATACATTGCTGTTTTTACTTGTTTCATGTTTTACTTTTCTCCTTAATTGCTAAATTCTTAATTACTAAGTGAAGGGGCTTGTTTAATAAACGTTTTATCTGAAAGTTGATTGACCATAAAAGCCGCCATATCACCCAAGGTGATCGTAAATTTCAAGCCTTTGCCATCTAAGGTTGCGGTATAGCTGCCTTTTGGGGCTTTATCTACAATGCCAGCGCACCGCACAATGGTCCAATCTAGGCCACTTTTCATAATCATTGGCTCCATGCGATTTTTGTCATCAACGATCATCTGCAACCATTTCATAAAATAAGGCAACACTAATTTTCTGAAAAACCAAGGCATAAAAGCCAAACTGTCGCCTGCGCCAACATTGCTCATGGCGACAAGACGCGACACATGATTGTTCTGCATCCCATTCATAATGATTTGGTTGGCATCCGAAACAAATGTGGTTGGCTTGCCATCACCTCTGCCCCCTTTACCCCCTACCCCAAGGCATTGAATCACCGCTTCTTGACCCATTAAAACCGAGTTCACAGTGTCAATATCCAACACATTGCCTTCCACCACAGTCAGGTTTTTGTGCTGCACCAAAACCGCAGCCCGCTTGCGCACCAATACAGTCACCTGATGATTTTTGGCTAAGGCTTCTTTTAAGATGGCTTTTCCAGAAAAGCCGGTTGCTCCAAATATCGCAATCTTCATAGTGCTCTCTTTTTTAAATACACATTTTGAGTTTGACCCTGAATCAGACAAACTCTAAAATACATATAACTCTATTTTTTAGAGTATAACACAAAACAAACTTGATATCAAAGATTAACGCTCGGCTCAACTTAGACGCATATAATCGTTGTTATGGCAGCAAAAATGGCGATAAAACCCGAGCACATTAGCCACGACGATTTGAGCGCCAAAGACATAAAGCTTTGGCATGCTTTGCTATTGGTGCAAGAAAAGTGGGTATTGGTCGCCATGCACACGCTGATGTCTGGGCCGATGGGGTTTAATGAGCTGAAGCGACGTGCCAATTGCGTTATTAATAACACAACGCTGTCGCACCGGCTCAGCTTACTAGAAGAAAATGGCCTTGTCATCCGTGAGGTCAATAGCACCATTCCCCCGCGCACAACCTATACGCTAACCGAGCGCGGACGAGCGCTTAAGCCCGTGTTGGATGCAATTGGCGATTGGGCTGATAACCACATGCCCGATGCCAAACCGCAGCAGCCCGAAAAAACTTGAGCTAGATGCGTTTATAACGCCAAACGGCCTATCTTGCCCAGAAAAACTGGAGCAAGGTAGGCCGTTTGGCACAGGTATATTTTTTGCGATACGAAATTGTGTTACGTTGTTATCGCCTAAATACGTTCAAAATAGCGTTTGCGTTCCCAATCGGTGACAAACATATCGTATTGCTTTTGTTCGGTGCGCCAATGATGCGCGTAATGCTCGACCACATCTAACCCCAAGGCTTGCTTGGCAAATGCGCTACTGGCAAAACCATCAACCGCTTCGCCCAATGTATAGGGCACACGCGGCAAATGCTGGGCGGCATACACATCACCCGAAAAAATGGCGGGCGGGTCAATCTTGTTCTCGATGCCATCTAACCCCGATGCTAGCGCGGCGGCATAAGCTAGAT
>CAZLOF010000536.1:0-3725 GCA_964560745.1 uncultured Thermoflexus sp. | reverse complement strand
CTGGTTCTTTGATGAACGGCTACAATTGGTGTTCGTATGTCGTCGCGGTCGAGGTCCACATCCACCTCGACGAAATACGAACGTAAGCACGAATGTAAATGTTTACGTAAACTCAGTTACGGCAATATCCGAAATTGACTGAGGGTGTAGTAGGCTTCATCATCGGCAATCATGCGATCTTGATCGATGGTGATTTGGCGTGGGAAGCCATAAACGGGGTCATAGGCCACCTCGACCCGCGTATAACCGGCGCGAATGCCATTGGCGATGAGGGTGAACAGTTGTTCGATGGTGTTAAAGTCGGCAAAATAGGTGGCGTTGGCTGGCGTGATGGCACCGCCGTCGGCATAACGCATTTTTATCACTTTGCCGCCCAACACCTCCACCACAATTGGCTTGGTGGCATCTGGCACGCAAAAACAACTGCGCTGAATTTGCACCTGATAATGTCCAATGCGTTTTGCTTGCCATTTTTGCAAATTTTGCACATAAGAGGTCGGTAGATTGGGGTTGGGGGGTGGGGTTGGGGCTACCCCCGATTTTGTGTAGCGCCCATTGGCCGAGACGAAACAATTGCCGATTGTGCCATCAGGGCAGCGGACGCGCCACCATAAACGGTTGCGGCTTAAGCCTGTCACTTGCACGGTTTGCCCGGCTGTGAGTGTGTCGATTATTCGATAGGTAACACTGGGGCCAAGCCGAATATTGATCGGCGTAAGGGTATGAATGACCCGCACTGAGGTGGGGTAAACCGGTATTAACGCTAAGGGGGGCTGGGCTTGGGCTGGGCTGGCGACAAAAATGCTGGTAAGCAATAGAATAATAATGACGCAAAGGCTGGGATGAGGCTGGGTTGGAATGCGCATAAAATTAAAAATACTGATCTATAAAATATTCATGTTAATTTTATGACATTTTTGTATGTAAGGTAAAGATAAGGCCTAAAGCGCTGTAAACGCTTTAGGCCTTATCTTTAGATAACTACGCCGTTTCGTCGGCGTAATCTTCAATTGGCACACAAGCGCACACGAGGTTGCGGTCGCCATACACATTATCGATACGCCCAACTGGCGACCAATATTTGTCTTGGCGCGATGAGCCAGCCGGGAAACACCCCTCGGCCCGCGTGTAAGGCCGCGTCCAATGGTCATCGGTGACATCATGCACCGTGTGGGGGGCATGGCGCAGGGGCGAGTCGGCAATGGCATAACGACCTTGGGCGACGATTTCGATTTCTTTGCGGATGGCAATCATGGCATTGCAAAAACGATCTAGCTCGGCCTTCGATTCTGACTCGGTTGGCTCAATCATCAGCGTGCCAGCGACTGGGAAGCTCATGGTGGGGGCGTGGAAGCCGTAATCGATCAGACGTTTGGCGATGTCATCAACCGTTACGCCACAACGATCTTTGAGCGCACGAGGGTCAACGATGCATTCGTGGGCCACGCGCCCATGATCATTTTTATACAATACCGGAAAATGGGGGTCGAGCCGCGCCGCGATGTAATTGGCCGACAAAATGGCGACCTCGGTGGCGCGTTGTAACCCAGCGCCACCCATCATCAACATATAAACATAGGAAATGGGCAAAATAGAAGCCGAGCCAAAGGGCGCCGCCGACACTGGCCCCGCCGCCGCGCTGCCGCCATCAATCACCGGATGCCCGGGCAAAAACGGCGCGAGATGGGCCTTGACCCCAATTGGCCCCATGCCCGGCCCGCCGCCGCCATGCGGTATGCAAAAGGTTTTGTGCAAGTTTAAATGTGAGACATCCGAGCCATAATCGCCGGGCCGCGATAACCCGACTTGGGCATTCATATTGGCCCCATCCAAATACACTTGCCCGCCATGCGAATGGACGACTTCGCACAATTCACGAATACGCTCTTCAAATACGCCGTGCGTAGATGGGTAAGTCACCATCACGGCGGCTAAATTGGCGGCGTGTTTGGCGGCCTTGGCCCGCAAATCGGTCATATCAATATTGCCGTGCGCGTCACAATTTACCACCACCACATCCATGCCCACCATATTGGCGGTGGCGGGGTTGGTGCCGTGCGCCGATGATGGGATGAGGCAGATATTGCGATGCCCCTCGCCGCGGCTGAGGTGATAGCCGCGTATGGTGAGCAGCCCGGCATATTCGCCCTGCGCCCCCGAGTTTGGCTGTAACGACACCGCATCGTAGCCGGTGATTTGGCACAAATGGCGTTTCAATTCATCGAACATGAAATGATAGCCACGCGCTTGCTCGGCGGGGGCGAATGGGTGTAACGCGCCAAATTCGGGCCATGTGATCGGCATCATTTCGGCGGTGGCATTTAACTTCATGGTGCATGAGCCGAGGGGGATCATGGCGCGGTCGAGCGCGAGGTCGCGGTCAGACAATTTGCGCATATAGCGCAACATTTCGGTTTCGGAGCGATGGCGATGAAAAACCGGATGGGTGAGGAAGGGCGCGGTGCGGGCGAGCGCTGAAGGTTGCAGACTAAAAGCGGCAGCTTGTGGCATCGTTGTTTCGGCTTTGTCAGCAAAGGCGCTTATGATGGCATTGAGAATGGCGGGTGTTGTTGTCTCATCTAACGAAATGCCGAGCGCCGCTTCGGGCGCAACTTCGCCTGCTGGAATGACGCGAAAATTGAGCTTGGCCTGTTGCCCCCGCGCAATGATGGCGGCTTGTTGATCACCAACTACGAGTGTTAAGGTATCGAAATAAGTATCATTGAGGCGTTTAAAGCCCAATTTTTGCAGCGCCGCCGCCAATGCGGCTGTGTTCATGTGCACCCGTTGGGCAATTTCAACCAAGCCCTCAGGGCCGTGATACACCGCATACATCGAGGCAATGACGGCCAGCAACACTTGGGCTGTGCAAATATTGCTGGTGGCTTTTTCGCGGCGAATGTGTTGTTCGCGGGTTTGCAGCGATAGCCGATAGGCCACTGCGCCTCGCGCATCGATTGACACCCCCACCAAACGACCGGGCATACTGCGTTTGTGGGCATCTTTTACCGCCATATAAGCCGCGTGTGGGCCACCATAGCCCATCGGCACGCCAAAGCGTTGGGCCGAGCCAATGGCAATATCGGCCCCCATTTCGCCCGGCGGGGTCAAGATCGTTAAGGCCAAAATGTCCGCCGCCACAATCGCGATTGCGCCTTGGGCATGAATAGCCGCAATCGCGCCTCGCAGGTCGCGCACATCGCCATAAGTGCCCGGGTATTGCAAAATCGCGCCAAAGACATCGCTGTTGGCAAGCTCGGTCAGCGGGTCGCCGGTCACGATCTCCCAACCCAACGGCGCGGCGCGGGTGGCAATGACGGCACGGGTTTGTGGGTGGCATTGCTTATCGACAAAAAAGCGCAGTGATTTTGAGCTTGCTACGCGCTTGGCCAAGGCCATCGCCTCGGCTGCCGCCGTCGCCTCATCTAACAACGAGGCATTGGCAATATCGAGCTTGGTCAGGTCACAGATCATGGTCTGATAGTTGATCAGTGCTTCAAGCCGGCCTTGGCTAATTTCGGGTTGGTATGGGGTGTAGGCTGTATACCAAGCTGGGTTTTCTAAAATATTGCGCTGAATCACGCCCGGCAAATGCGTTCCATAATAGCCAGTGCCGATTAACGAGGTAAAGACCTGATTTTGATTGGCGATTTCACGCATACGGTCGAGGGCTTCGGTTTCGCTTAGGGCTGGGCCTAAATCGAGCGGTTTGTTTTGGCGAATGG
>CAZLOF010000535.1:0-3734 GCA_964560745.1 uncultured Thermoflexus sp. | reverse complement strand
ATTATGATGGGTGACACAAAGAGCCGTCAGGATGACGGCGCTCCGATCAAAATCTTGTTTTGCGATCATCTTGATCCTTATAGGTATAGTGACATTGTCAAGCTAACCCATCCGGGATCAACCCGGGGGTAACGCTGCTGAATTGCAAAAACGCATCGTGAAAGGCCCGTTGGCTGTAGCCTGCGCCCATGCGTTGCCGATATTGCGCCCGTAACGCCATCACCCGCAACTTACCCAACATATAACTGCTGGGTTGGGTGGGTGAGGTGGTGTAGCGCCGCACTTCGCCCCGCGCGGTATTTGGCTCTAGCCCAGCAAAATCAACCAACAACTGCGCGGCTTGGTCGAGCGTGAGTTGGCCGGTGTGTAAGCCGGTATCGATCATCATACGCACACTGCGCCAAATGGCATTTTTGAGTTGCCATAATTGCAGTTCGGGCGTGTCAAAAAAGCCATTTTCGGCCATCATTTCTTCGCAATACAGCGCCCATCCTTCAAGATAAACGGTGCTGGGGAATTGGTTGCGCACGGCGGAGGCATAGCGTTTGCTATGCCAAAACTGCAAATGATGCCCGGGGTAGGTTTCGTGAAAACAAATTGAGCGCACCGCGGTGAAACAATGGGCCGACAATAATTCAGCTTGCTGCGCTGCTGGCAAATTGGCATCGATGGGTGTGATATACAAAATGCCGGTATTGTCGGCAGGGTCAAAGGGCGGGGTTTTGTCAAAATGCCCAAGTGGCATCGTGGCCCGTAAAAACGGGGCAGTCGGGCGAATTTGGCATTGTTCGCCAGCCGGAATGCTGACCAAACCCTTGGCAAGCACAAATTCACGCGCCCGCACCATCTCATCATGATAAGTTTGTAGCAAGGTGTCGCGGGTGGGGTGGGTGGCCTTTTGCGCCTCGACAATGTGCTGCCAACTCGTGCCGGGCGCGATCTGTTGGGCCAAGGCATTCATTTGCATGTTGATCTGCGCGGTCAGCTCGCGTCCAATGTCATGCACATCTTGGGCGCTCAGTTGCAGGCCGTGATGCTCACGCAAAATGCGCTCATACAGCGCTCGCCCCAAGGCAAATTGGCCGGTTGGTTGCACCTGTTGAATGAAGCTGCCATAGTCATGCAACGCCTGCAATGCCGCTTGCCGTGCTGGCTCGGCGCTGGATTGGGGCGGCAATTCGAGCGAGGCGATAAAGCCGACCGCGCCTTTAACATTGGGCAGCGCAATCTCGATAAACTCGGGTGGGATTAACGCGGGGTCGAGGTTGGCTTGGGCTTGCTGCAACAGTTGGGGGATGGCGCTGAGGCGGGCCAAAAGATTGGCATCGCGCACAGCTTGCGGCGCGGTTTGGTCGGGGCGCGCCAACAAAAAATGCAAGCCGTTGAGGGCTTGCTCAATATACAAGGCTGGCGCACGTTTGGCATAGCCCCATTCGTCATAAATTTGAAAGAGCGCCATTTGTGCCAGCAGCACTTGTTTGTCGAGTCGCTCATCGTGGCTCAGGTCGGCATCGGCAAAGCGGGTTAGCTGTGCCGATGCTTGGCTTTGCCAGTCGCGCCGCGCTTGTTGCCCTGCGGCGCTCCAATCGGGCATGGCGGCATCGTGCGTGTGTATGCCGGTGTGGGTGGCTTCGATTGGGTGCAGCCGCCAATAAGTGTTGAGAATTTGGTCGAGGGTTTGAGCAAATGTGCTCATGGTTGTAATTGCACCAGCGCCAAACAACAGGCCAACGAGGTCGCCATGTCTTGCACACTGATCCATTCGAGCGGGCCATGTAAATTTTGCATACCGGTGAAAATATTGGGGGTTGGGATGCCTTTTTCGGTCAATTGGCTGCCGTCGGTGCCACCGCGCACCAACTCAAATGCAGGCTCAACCCCCACCGATTTCATGGCACGCACCGCCAAATCGACCGCACGGGTGTCGTTTTCGAGCCAATACCGCATATTGCGGTATTGTTTTTCGATCTTGCATTCAATTTTGGCACGCGGGTCACCGGCTTGAATGGCGGCACAGATCGTTTGCAAGAGGGTGCCATGCGACTCAAGCCCAGCCATGTCAAAATCGCGCAATATCAAGTGAATTTCGGCCTTGGCGGCGTTGCCGCTCATGCTGGCGACATGAATGAAGCCCTCACGGCCTTGGGTGGTTTCGGGGGTGCGGGTGTGCTGCGGCAAGGCATCGATGATTTTTGCGGCGAGGTGCAGGGCATTGACCAATTTTTTGTAAGCCGTGCCCGGGTGAATCGAGACCCCCTCGATGCTGATGGTGGCTTTGTCTGCCGAGAATGTCTCGAAAGTCAGCGCCCCAACCGCTCCGCCATCCAGCGTATAGCCAAAATCTGCGCCCAAACTTTCGCGGCTGATATGCTGAACGCCTTTGCCGATTTCTTCATCGGGGGTGAAACACACCCGAATATTGCTGTGTGACAAGCTGGGGTTGCGCAACAAATGCTCGGCCAAGGTCATGATGATGGCGACACCAGATTTGTCATCGGCCCCTAACAAGGTCGTGCCGCTGGCGGTAATGATGTCGTGTTGGCGTTTTTTGCCGAGATATGGAAAATCGCGCGGTGAAATAATTTTGCTGGGGTCGTCGGGCAGCACAATATCGCCGCCATCGTAATTGCGGTGCACGATGGGTTTTACACCTGTGCCGCTATAGGCTTCGGCGGTGTCAACATGGGCAAATAGGGCAATGGTGGGCGCGTCAAGGCGGTCGGGCGTGGCTGGCACGGTGGCATAAAGCACGCCTTTGTCGGTCAATTGCACCTCGGCAGCGCCAATGTCGGTTAGCTCTTGTTGCAGCAGCTTGAGCAAATCAAATTGCTTGAGCGTGCTGGGGGCGCTGGTCGATCTGCCATCGCTCTCGGTGTCAATTTGCACATAGCGCAATAATCGTTGTTCGAGTAAAGTTTCAAAGTTTGTCATAGACGTATTTTAAAGGATGAAGGATGAAGGGTGAGTCATGAGTCATAAGTCACGAGTCACATTAAGCATGATCACTCGTGACTCGTGACTCGTGATTCACACTTGGCCTCTCCCTCACCCTTCATCCCTCATCCTTCATCCTTCTTTCCTCATCCTTTAAAATCCTCTCATGCGATACCCAATCCCTATCCCCGGCCCGATGATTCCGCCGATGCCAGCAATTTTGTTGACCGTGAACGGTTTGGCGAATGAGCCAGACGAAATTTCAGTATTATGGACGTTTGTGTTGAATGGCAACCCAGCCCAAATTGGCGTGAGCGCCGAATATGCACATCGGGCGTTGAAATTGATCGAGACACACGGCGAATTTGTGTTGAATGTGCCAGTCGCCAGCATGGTGGGGGCATTTGACAAAGTCGATATGAATTCGTCGAAGGTGGGCGATAAATTTGCATTGTCTGGTCTCACACGCGGCCAAGCCACCCGTGTAAATGCCCCAACCATTGAAGAATCGCCGATTCACCTCGAATGCCGCGTGTTTAACCGCATTGAATTACCACCCGGGCGGGTGGTGTTTTTTGCCGATGTGATTGCAACCAATGTGTTAGCCGGCGCGTGTGACGCGAACGGACGATTGATTGTGCCAGCCGTGCCATTTTTTGGCATGACCGCAGGTAGCGGTGAATTTTATATGGTTGGGCAGCGGGTCGGGCAAATTGGGCAATCGGTTGGGCGAACCGATATTCGGTATTAGTTAAGCTTTTTTAGGTGTTAATCTTATACATAAGTGCTATAAGTAAGGC
>CAZLOF010000534.1:0-3738 GCA_964560745.1 uncultured Thermoflexus sp. | reverse complement strand
GGTCACACTCGACCGCCCATCCGACATGCCCGACCCATCAAAGCTTGAGGAAATGCGCGAGCCTTGGATGAAAATTCAAATTTTTACCCCCAAAGAGCATATTGGCGCGATTATGGATTTGGTTATCAAGCGACGCGGGATCAGTGTCAACATGGAATACCTCGACACCGAGCGGGTGGTGTTGAGCTATCAGTTGCCATTGGCCGAGTTGATCGTCGATTTTTATGACAAGCTCAAGAGCATTTCAAAGGGCTATGCTTCGCTCGATTATCAATTTGACAACTATCGCACTGGTGAATTGGTCAAGATGGATATTTTGATTAATGGCGACCCGCTCGACTCGCTCGCCATGATTGTACATCGTGATGCCGCTCAACACAAAGGCTCACAATTGACCAAAAAGATGAAGGATGTCATCCCGCGCCAAATGTTCGAAGTGCCGATTCAGGCCGCCATTGGCGCAAAAGTGATTGCACGTGAAACAGTGCGTGCAATGCGCAAAGATGTGTTAGCCAAGTGTTATGGTGGCGACATCACACGCAAACGCAAATTGCTCGAAAAGCAAAAAGAAGGCAAAAAGCGTATGAAGATGGTCGGCAGCGTCGAAATTCCGCAAGAAGCCTTTATGGCGATGTTGAAATTGGAAGATTAAAGCCAGTTACGATTGATTTACGCCGATCTCACTGTATGGCGATGGGCAATAGGCCCATCGCCATACAGTGAGATCGGCAAAACTATATTCTTAATCCTTTATCAAGATAACAAAAAAGCCCGTCGCATGACATGCGGCGGGCTTTTTTGTTATCGGTTAGTTAGGCCAATGAAATCAACACAATCAACAATAAAGCAAAAAGCGTCGGCGCAATAAAAGCGATGCCATAGATCAGCTTTTCGTAGCGCAAGTGCATAAAATAAAGCGCAACCAATGCGGCTTTGACAAAACTCAGCGCTAATAACAAGGGCATTGAAACGGCTGGGGCAACCTTAAATAAAGCCAATAAAATCTCAAGAATCGTCGCAACCAGCAAAATAACAAAAACCCGCTTTGGGTCAACATGCTTATGCTCAGCATGGGCGTGGGTGGTTTCAGTTGATGATGACATGTCTATTTAAAGTTAAGGAGATATACAACGGTAAAAATTACAATCCACACGAGGTCAACAAAGTGCCAAAACAAACCAAACATCTCGATGGTAGTGTAATTGTTAGACTTAAATACCCCGGCCTTGGCGCGATTCAAAATTGCTAACGCCCAAATAACCCCGACCAACACGTGTAAGCCGTGAAAACCGGTCAAGGTAAAAAACGCCGCGCCAAAGGGGTCATCGGCATAACCATGCCCTTCGCCAACAATCAAATTGGTATATTCAATCGCTTGCCCGCCAAGAAACACCAACCCTAAAAATGCGCTAATGCCAATAAACAAAGATAATTTTTTGACGTTGCCCAATTTAATGGCATCGATACCAAGCACGACCGTCAAACTGCTCAACAATAACACCAAGGTGTTAATACTGACCAAATAAAACGTTGGGCCTTCAAAATGCGGCCATTCTTCTGCGCCGCGTTTGACCAACAGCAACCCAGCGATCAACCCCATAAATATGAGCAGTTCGGAGCTAAGAAACAACCAAATACCAAATTTGCGATTGCCTTCTGAGAGCGATAACCCACCGTGAACCGAGTCATGCGAGTCATTATGCAAGGATGAGGGAGTATTCATAAATCAAACCAATTGTATCAATATTTGATTGTATGCCTATGAAGATGAGCAGGCATTAGCCGGAGGAATGTCACAAAGAAGGGGCAAGTAGCAAGTGACAAAGTGGCAAGGGGGCAAGTAGCAAGTAGCAGGTGGCAAGTTTTTTCACTTTTGACTTAGCACTTTCTACTTTGCCGCTTGCCCCCTTATACTTTCCGCTAAAATGTGCAGCGATGGCTGAAGCGATAAGAGTATTACATTTTGCCGATTTACACATCGGGATGGAAAATTATGGGCAGATTGACCCCAAAACGGGGGTGAATGAACGGGTGCTCGATTTTATTAAGCGGCTTAAAGAAATTGTGGATTATGCCTTGGAAAATGACGCAGATTTGGTTATTTTTGCGGGCGATGCCTTTAAAACCCGCGACCCTAACCCAACCTATATGCGCGAATTTGGTCGGCAAATTATGCGTCTATCACGGGCCAATGTACCAATGGTGGCCCTAGTGGGCAACCACGACATGCCGCTGATGGACAAACGCGCCAATAGTCTAGACGTCTTTCGCACACTCGATGTGCCAAATGTCATCGTCGGCTCACGCGAGCAGCTACACCGCATTCAAACCAAACGAGGGGTGGTGCAAGTAGCAACTGTGCCTTGGCCGCTGCGCTCACGCCTGATACAACTCGATGAAGATGGCAATTATCGGCGTATGAATGTTGAGCAACTTGACCGCGAACTTGAGAAACTGGTCGAAGAAGAAATTCAGCGGTTGGCAAAAGAGGCCGATCCAACTTTGCCGCTCATCTTGACCGGGCATTTCACCGTCAGCGGGGCAACCTTTGGCTCTGAGCGCGGGGTGATGGTGGGCCGTGACGCAGTGATTAGCATTGCCGCATTGTCGCATCCCAATATCGATTATGTCGCCCTCGGACACATTCACAAACACCAAAGCCTAAACGCCGAGCAAAAACCACCGATTGTGTATGCCGGCAGCCTTGAGCGCATCGATTTTGGCGAAGAACGTGAACACAAAGGCTTTTGTTGGATCAATTTACAGCGTGGCAATACCAGTTGGCAATTTATGCCGGTCAAGGTGCGGCGTTTTCTCACCATTGATGTCGATGCCACCGCAGACGGTGAATCGCCAACCGAAGCCGTGCTGAGGGCGATTGAGCGTCATGATGTCGCTGATGCTGTGGTGCGGGTGCGGGTCAAACTCAATGGGCCGCAAGAAATTCATTTTAAACCCAAAGATGTCGAAAATGCCCTGAGTGCGGCCAAATTTGTGGCTGGCATTGCGCGTGATGTGCAACGTGATAACCGCACCCGCATCGGCATCGCCAACCCCGAAGCCAAATCGCCCATCGAATTGCTCGATGCCTATTTCATCAGCAAAAATATTGCCCAAGACCGCGCCAATGAGCTTTTGCAATTGGCAAAAGAGGTGTTGGGCGAGGATGTGACAAAATAAACGTATGGACTTCTTATCACATCTTCGCACCCGCCCATTATTGTTAGATGGCGCAATGGGCACCCAAATCCACGCGCGTGGCGTAAGTTTTGATGAGCCTTTTGATCTGCTCAATCTGTCACGCCCACAACTCATCAGCGATATTCATCATGCCTATGCAGTGGCTGGGGCCGATATCATCGAAACCAACACCTTTGGGGCCAATCGTTACCGGCTGCAACAACTGGGGCATAATGCCGACATTGCCGCTGTCAATGCGGCTGGGGTGCGCTTGGCACGTGAGGCTATTCATCGGGCTGGGCGGCAAGCCTTTGTGGCGGGATCGGTTGGGCCACTGGGGGTCAGCCTTGCGCCGCTGGGTTCAGTCAAACCCGCCGAAGCCTACGACGCTTTTCGCGAGCAAATTGCGGCCTTGGCCCAAGCTGGGGTCGATGTGATTGTGCTTGAAACGATGGTTGACCTTGGCGAAATCGAGCAAGCTTTTCGCGCCGCCCGTGACGTGTGCAATTTGCCCATTCTGGCCCACATGACCTTTGGGCGCGACAATCGCACCTGGAC
>CAZLOF010000533.1:0-3752 GCA_964560745.1 uncultured Thermoflexus sp. | reverse complement strand
GGGTTGTGGCGCTTGGCACTGGCGTAACAGTCGGTAAGGCCAGCGTAGGAGCCACGACATTGCCCACATTGACAGCCGTAGCCGTAGCTGAAGTTGTGGTTGCAGCAGGTGTGCTTGTGCCTGCACGGCTACAGCCAGCCAACACACTGCCCCCAAAAATGGCAACGGCGATATAAACACGGATGTTGCGATGATGCTTTTTTTTGTTATTCATTGACAATTATTCCCTTTAAAAATTATAGCTGAAGCAGGGTTAGGCGTAAAACAAATTTGCACCAAAATCGCTATCTCCCCTCATCGAGGATGAGAGATAGCGATTTTGGCATTACGCCTTTTTAAATTACCCCTGTTTATTGATAAGATACAACTTCGCCTATATGGGTTGCGACCAAATGTGCTTGTTCGGTTTTTAACGCCTGCATGATTTTTTTGCGGCTGGCTAAAGCGCTGGGTCGGTCTTTCCATCTCACTAACCAGTCTAAATGCTCAAATTCGATCGAGAAATGAAATAGGTCGCCGACAAGATAAGTGATGCCATGATCAGACTGTACCCGCACGGCCTGATGACCGGGTGTTTCGCCCGGGGTGGCAATAATTTGCACACCATTGCCAAAATCCAAATCACCATTTACCAACACCAGCAACCCGGCCTGTTGAATGGGGAGCAAGGCTTGCGCCACGACGGTGCTGGGGTCACGCAAGCTGTTTTGCACGGCGGCGCTTTCCCAATCGGCTTGGCCGAGGTAATGTTTGGCAGTGCAGAAAATGGGGCGCAGTTGCCCATCTACCGTATGGGTGAGGCCGCTGATGTGGTCATCGTGCGGGTGGGTGATGACGACATGGGTGATATCGGCTGGCTTGATGCCCATTGCCGCCAACTGGCTGAGCAGGCTGGGGGGCTGTGGCACGCCTTGTTGGGCTGTTGGTGAATTGGGGTCGATGTGTTCATTGCTGGCATCGACCAACATCGACATGCCGGATGCGGCAATATGCGCACAATTCATGGTGGTCAGTTGATCTTGCTCGAAAAAATCGGCATATTGCGCCGCATCGGCGATCTCACTCACCGCATAAAATTGCGATGGTTTAAACAAAAAATGGGTGACATTGAGGAGGGTTAGCTTGGGTGTAGACATCATTTAACTCGAAATTTCAATCACATAATTTTGACCATTGCGTTTGGCCCAAAACCAATATTTATCGATGCCATGCCGCACCGACCATGCCGCCGATTCGCAACAATGGGCAATGTGAATTAGGTCAAATTCTGGGCCAATCACTTGCTGATTGTAGACCACTATATATTTATCGGCTTTTTTGCCAATGAAAATGAGCTTGTCGTCTAGCTCAAAAGGGCGAAAGGCGCTGTCTAAATTGAGGGTTTGGGCCATATCTTTACCTTCATAAATGACATACCCTTTCGACCCATCGATAAATTCCCATGCCGATTTGTTGCCAACTGCTTGTAACGAATAACTGGGGTTAAACCCAGTTGTCTTGCCACATAAGGTTGCTAATAAAACTGTGTTTTTATGTAAATTGAAACACTGTTTTTCGGCAAAATAGTCGCTTTTAAATAAGGTGGTGCGATAGGTGTCGTTGCCAATTTTTAGGCGCATTTCACCGGGCGGTAAATCGGGCGTAGGGGTAGGGGAGGGCGGCAGATCGATGTTGCCAAAACACATGTTGATTTGCTGGGCTTGAAACTCGCTTGTAATGGCACATTCGCGCCAAGTTAAACCGGTGTCGGGTATTTTGGTGGCGCTGGGTAGTTCGAGCGAGGGCGATGATAATACGGCTGAGCGGCTTTCGGGCGATTCGGTGGGCGCAGTGGTGGGGGCATAGATAATCGTAATTGCAACGTTGTCACTACCCCCTGCACGTGGTGTGGCTGTGGCAGGCACACACGCCATCAATATAAGTAAGGGCATGAGCCAACGAATTTGATATTTATACATCTACTGACCTCTAATCATTATAGAGAGTCGTCGATGCAAACACTCTCCGACTTTGGGCCTAATTTAGCGCCAATTCTGCACAGACTGGGCGATGATCTGAACCTTTATCCCATAGGCCAATGGTGGCACGTTGGGCCACAAAATGCCGCGAATGAAAGATAAAATCGATGCGGGTCAACCATTTGGGGGTCCAACGTTCGGCGGCATTGGGTTGGCCGTTGTCGATGGGATTTTTGCCGGGGAAGGTGTGCCCCAACCCCACACCGGCCTCAACCCATGCATCACACAATTTTGCCCGCACTTTGTCGTAGGCATGGCTGTGTTGGGCGGCGTTAAAATCGCCGACCATAATCACAGGCGTGCTTTGTTTGGCGACAAATGCCATCAGCGTTTGCACTTCATCTACCCGTTGTTTCATGGTCACATACATATGCAAGGGGTTGGTGGGCGGGGTCGAAATGGGGTGAGCATTGATGAGGGTGATGGCTTGCCCGTTGAAGGTGAACTGCGCTACTTGCGGCGGCCCAATCCACACCCCAGCCATGTCGTGGGGGATTGGGGTGAGTGGGTAGCGGCTAAAAATGCCCATACCGCTGTCATCGGGCTGGGCCGCCAGCAAACGATGCGGATGGGTATGCGCCAGCGAGGCACTCAGGTCATCGGCAGCGGCGCAGGTCAGTTCTTGGAGACAAATGAGATCGGCATTGGTTTGCTGCAATGTGGCGGCGATGGCGGTGTGCTTGAGGTTTTTATTCAGCACATTCCATGTCAGCACTTGTACTATTGGCTTGTTTGGCAAAGTTGGCCGCCGTCGTAGCCATATTGGCACCATGCTTGGCCCCAATAAATAGGCCGCTACGGCCAACGCCGCGCCAGCGGCCAGCCATGCGATTGTTTGCCCACTCAGCCAACTCAACACCAAAATGAGCGGCAACGGCAACAATAAATAAACCGCAAACGAGTTGACTAAAAACAGCCACCACCAGCGGTCGGGCCATCGCCACCGCAACAGCGCCCACACAGCCAAACCCAACCCATAAATGACGACGATGCCAGTAAAAAGATTATTCCAACTCAACCAAAACCTGTCCTTTATCAACCACTTGCCCAACACTGCAATTGACCTTGCGAATATGACCATCACGCGAGGCATTGACACGCAATTCCATTTTCATCGCTTCCATCAGCACCAAGGTTGCGCCGCGTTTAACCGCCTCGCCCACCACCGCGTTTACTTGGCGAATCACGCCCGGCATCGGTGCTTCGAGCAACCCCGATGTCGTTGCTGTTGTTGATTTGCGTTTGGGTGCTGGGGGTGGGGGATTTTGGGGCTGGGATTGCGGATTCGGGATTATAGATTGCGGAATGCCAATACGAAAGCGATTTTTTGCCTGCCAAGGGCTGGAAAATTGAGAATTTAAAATTGAAAATGAAGAATTGGGTGCTCCAGTCTCATTTTCCATTTTCCATTTTAAATTTTCCATTTCCTTGGGTTGCCATTCGGCAAAATAAGTGTCGATAAACTGGGTGGTGGTGTCGCCCGCTGCAAAGGCCGGGTGATGAATCACATCACGTAGAAAGGCGATATTGGTGGTGACACCCTCGATAACATAGTCATCTAGCGCGGCCCCAAGTTTGCGAATGGCCTCGGCGCGGGTGTCGCCATGCACAATTAATTTCGAGATCATCGAATCGTAATGCACCGAGACCTCGCCGCCATTGGCGATGCCAGTCTCGACCCGCGCCAGCGCTGGCTCGACCACGCGCGTTAGTGTGCCGATCGAGGGCATAAAT
>CAZLOF010000532.1:0-3754 GCA_964560745.1 uncultured Thermoflexus sp. | reverse complement strand
CAGGGGCAGAAGGTGCAGTTGTTGCAGCAGGAGCGGCGGGAGCGGTTGTTGCTGCAGGGGCGGCAGGTGCAGTTGTTGATGCAGGGGCAACTGGCGCAGTGGTGGGCGCAGGCGGCGGAGTTGGTGAGCTACATGCGGCTAATACCACCGCAGTTGCAGCCACAATCGGGATAAATTGGTTAATTTTCATTTTTCTCCTTTACTTTTGGCTGACTAACATTTAATGTTGTCATCAGCTTATCAACATTGTAATCATGAATGGTTTAATTTGTATTAAACCTATGACAAATCCATAGGTATTAGCCTTTCAATCCAGTGGTTGTAATACCTTCGGTAAAGTATTTTTGGGTAAATAGATAAAGCAAAATAATTGGCAAAACAACCATTACGGCAACAGCCATCGCCAAATGAGCATTGGTTCCGCCATCGCCTTGTAAAAAATCTTGCATTCCAACAGATACAGTGCGCATATTCACATCTTTCGTCACCAATTGCGTCCATTTAAACTCGTTCCATGTCCAAATAAAATGAAACAAGGCTACTGTAACAATAGCTGGCCGCGCCAACGGAATGACGATTTGCGTTAAATAGCGTATATGCCCTGCCCCATCAATCCGAGCAGCATCAAATAAATCTGCGGGTATTTGCATCATAAATTGCCGCACCAGAAAAATGCCAAAGGCGCTGGCGATAAATGGAATGGTTAACGCTAAATAGCTGTCATACCAATCCAGATAATTTTTAAACATCATCACGGCGCGAGGAATCAAGGTAAGGTCGTCAGGGAACATTAAGGTCAACAAAACAATTAAAAAGATAACCCGCTTACCCGGAAATTCTAAATTGGCAAAGGCATAAGCAGCCATAATAGATGTGGTTGTGACACCTACCACAATCACAGCCGTCACAAAAGAAGTATTTAGAAATTGCCTTACAAATAAGGGTAAGCCTGTTTCGCGGTCAACCCCAATTTGGCGAATAGCATCGCCAAAATTATTAAATTGTGGCACAGATTTGCCAAAGGGTGGCCAAGGCCAAATCGTTAACGACAATGTGTCACCAAATGTTTTAACCGATGTCATCAACATCCAAACAAATGGGATCAACGCTGCAACCGCCGCAATAATTAAAACAACATAAATCATTGGGTTTGCACTGGTGATTGAAGGGCGAACTTTCGATATCATCGTATATTTCAAAGGTCAATTAGTAATGTTTCACTAATCAATCCATTCAATTAATAATTCACTCGGCTACCGGCTACGCGATTTTGAATCAGTGTCATGATTAAAATCACGCTGCACAATAAAAATGCCAATGCTGATGCATAACCAGCCCGTTGAAATTCATACATTTGACGATAAATTAAAACACTGGCCGTCTCAGTGCCATTGCCACCTTGCGTCATTACCCAAATATGATTAAACGCCTTAAATGTGCCAATGATTGTAATTAATGATAAAAAGAAAGTGGTGGGTGATAGCAGCGGCACAGTAATATATCGAAACAAGCCCCAACTATTAGCACCATCAAGTTTGGCTGCCTCATACAATTCTTTGGGGATGTTGCCTAAGCCGGCTAAGAAGATCGTGGTATCGTAGCCGACAAACACCCAAGTGGTATAAATCACTACCGAAATTAAAGCCAAGCTTGGGCCATTTAACCAACTAGGTAACGCCAAGCCAACAGCATTGGCAGCTAATTGAAATATGCCTTTATCTTCGATCAACCAACGAAAAGTAGGCAGGCCAAGTGCTTTTAATGCCCCATTGATGAGGCCAATGTCGGGGCTATATAAGCGTGCCCACACCGCAGCCGAAGCAACGGTCGACGTAATATAAGGTAAAAACATCACTACCCGAAAGAATGGCTTGCCGCGTATATTTTGAAATAATAAAACAGCAAAAAACATTGCCAAACCAAGTTGAACTGGCACACTAAGTAGCGAATAAATCACGGTTGTAAGCAAAGAAGACCATAGTTCAGAGTCAGCTTCGATAGCCCGGCTATAGTTTGCAAAACTCGGCTCAATACCCGGTCTTGGCGGCCAACGCCCCGTAAAAAGGCTGATGTAAAAACCAAAACCTAACGGAAAAAACGTAAACGCCAACAAGATAAGCAAAGCCGGTGCAAGTAAGATATATGCCATTAAAGCGTCAGATGCCTTCCGGCTGAGAAACTTGCGGCTCGGTTGCGATTCGGACAAACGAAGGGGGGAAGATGGGTTTGCCATTGTAAAAGCTATGCTAAATTTATAACGCTTTTGAGTCGCTGCTTAACCACCATTTATCAACTCATATTTAATAAAGCTGAGTAAAAGATGATAAATCAGCATTGTCTTCATTTTTAATGATACAGAGTATATAGCTAAGATTATACAAATGGTTGTTAACGTTAGGTTATCTCAATGCCATTGCCACCTTTACTGCTGCCAATGCATCAACTACCCCAAAACCTGTCGCAGCGTCTGGTTTATTACCATCTGCGCAGGGTGGCTTTGCCCCAGCATAAGGTTTAACTGTATCGCGCAAAATTTGAGCCGTTCGGGTCACATCACCACGCAGAGCAGGGTTAGCAGACCACATAAGTGCCACCACGCCAGCCACATGGGGCGTTGCCATAGATGTGCCGCTGGCTACGTAATATTGGCTCTTGGGCCAAGCCGAAATAACACCCGCCCCCGGGGCGAGCACATCTGGGCCAAGCCGTTCAGTTGGCAACATGGCATTGGGGCCACGCGAACTAAAATCGGTCAAGTTTCCAGTTGCATCAATTGCGCCAACCACAAAACTCTCGGCATATAACGCCGGTGGCGATTCAAGTGAATCACAGCCCGGCCCCTCGTTGCCAGCCGCAAAAACAGCAAAGATACCGGCAGCGTTGAGGGCTTGCACACCCGGCTCAAGCACCCGTGGGTCACACCCTTCGAGGGGTGGGCAACCCCACGAATTTGTACTAATATCGGCCCCAAGGTCTGGGCGGCCTGTCTTAAACGGGTCACTACCTTGTGGGTGTGGGGCGAGTGTAAATTGCATACAATCAAAATAGTAGGCAGGGCTGCCATAATTACGCAACAAATTGGCACAAGCATACCAAGTGGCCTCTGGCGCAACCCCAATCCCGCCACTACCCAAAACCGAACCTATGGTATGGGTTCCATGCCCACTCTCGTCATAAGGGGCAGATTGATTTTGCCAGGGGTCAAACCAGTTATAAGTATGATTGCCATCTTTACCGCGATATTGCTCACGGAGGGCTGGGTGTTGCCAATCGACACCGCTATCGCTCCCTGCGACTACAATGCCTTTGCCACGTACTTTCAAATCGTTCCAAACTTTATCGGCATTGATATAACGCACACCCCATGTGGGAAAATTTGGTTTTGCCGTTGTTGATTCTTCGGCTTCATATGGTCCATAATAGCGGCGCAATTCTGGGCTATATAACACACGATCAACATCAGCGCGTTGTGATAAACGCCAAGCTGTCCATGCATCGCCGCTTACCTCGACCGAATTAACGATGTAATAAGGACGATATTTCACCCCACGCGTATTTAAGTCTTCGCGCAAAGCCACTTGGGTTTGGTCAGCATGATTGACCAATAACTGATAAACCGCTTGCCTGCGTGTGGCGGGGTCACCTGATGTCGGCAATGTTGACAAATCTGCCTGATTTTTTAAAATAACAATAAAGTCAGCAGGGTAAAAACCGGGTTGCCCCCAGCGCCAATAACCCAAAAGAATGGTAATAC
>CAZLOF010000531.1:0-3756 GCA_964560745.1 uncultured Thermoflexus sp. | reverse complement strand
GCATTATCATTCATCATTTTAGCCACTTTAGTCAATGGGCTGACTGCCGCACTAGCATTTATTGGCTTTATTTATTACACTGTTATTTATACAGCTTGGCTCAAACGCCGCACCTCACAAAATATTGTCATTGGCGGCGGGGCAGGTGCAATTCCACCTTTAGTTGGTTTTGCTGCCGCTAGTGGCAGTCTTGATATCACTGCGGCCCTTTTATTTGTCATCATTTTTATGTGGACACCGCCACATTTTTGGGCACTTGCATTAATGATGCGAATGCGCAAAGATTATGGCAGCGTAGGTGTGCCAATGCTGCCAGTCGTTGCAACCGAAGCAGAAACCACTCGCCAAATTTGGATCTATTCATGGGTTATGTTAGCAATTACCCTTATATTGGTTGCTATCGATGCGATGGGTTGGATCTATATGGCGGTAGCAATTGTAATTGGGGCATTATTCTTATTGCGTGCATGGCAACTAAAAAAAGATTGCACACAAAAACGGGCGCTAGCGCTTTATAAATACTCACTTCTTTATTTGGCTTTGCTCTTTGTAGGCATGGCGGCAGACCGCATGATTTTGTAAACATGACAAAAATTGATCAACGGCGTAACACACGTGTTGCACTTTTATTTTGCGCGGTAATTTTAGCAATCGGGATAATCATGGCTATCATTTGGGTGTTCATCTATTCACCCGTTTAATTATTTAGGAGAAATAATGGCATATTCACAAGAAACACATCACGAAGAAGAAGATCACATTCACATGCCATCACCCAGTTGGGCACCGATCATCTTAGCATTAGGAATGACGGTTCTCGGATTTTCGGTGATTTGGCGTGAAACCGCTGGCGGATTAATTGGTCTCATCACCGGCGTAGTTGTCACATTGCTTGGTCTAGGCATGTGGATTGCAGATGAGATTAAAAACGCAAACGCACCAGCCGCACACTAGTTTATGATACCCCAAAAAGCACTTTACCCAATGGAAGGGCGACACAAAATGCAGCCGATTCATGACCCAAGGCGTAAAAACCTTGGGTTATTTGGCGCAATTGTTTTCATTGTGTCAGAATCGATGTTTTTTATGGGGTTATTTCTCGTGTGGTTTTACCTACGTGATACCAGTCAAGCATGGCCGCCGCTTGGAATTGCACGACCCAATATTGCCTTACCCGTATTAAATACGGTCATTATGGCAATCAGCACAATCGCCATGATTGTTGCTGAACGCGGCGTAGCCAAAAATAATCAACGTGCTTTGATCAATGGCACAGCGATTGCGGCGGCAATGGGTCTATTATTTATGACCGTGATGATCATGGAATTTTCATCACTGGGCTTTAACCCTACGACCAATGCCTTTGGCTCGTCTTTTGTGATGGTGCTGGTATTTCACGTCTTACGTGTTTTTGCAGGCGTAGTCATCATGGGGGTTGTGCTTGTGCGCGCTTTTTTAGGGCAACTGAATAGCTCACGACGTGCCCTTGTGCAGGCTTGTGCGGTCTATTGGTATTTTATCGCTTCAATTTGGCTAATCGTATTTTACTTTTTGTATATTCGATTGTAAGCAGCTAACATCAAGAAAAAGGGTCGCTAAAATCAAAATCCCTCTCGCCCTGCGGGGCGAGAGGGATTTTGATTTTGACCTTCTATCTTTACTAATTTTCTGGTCTCAAAATACCATAACCACCACTCTTACGGCGATAGGCAACTTGCATTTTGCCATTATCTTCATCTCTGAACACGTAAAAATCATGGCTTAATAATTCCATTTGCTCAACCGCCTCTTCATTGCTCATGCGCACCACCTCAAATGTCTTGACACGCACCAATTGAGGTTTCTCGGCAGGGGCTGGGGCTTGCACAGGCACAGGCTCAGCGGTCTCAAAATCGATATCTTCGACATAGCCAACATGCTTACGATCCATTGCACGGCCCTTATAACGCGCAACACGATGATACATTTTGTCAAGCACACCGTCAAAGGCGGCAAACATATCAGAATCCCGTTCCTCAACACGCAATAAGGTGCGGCGACGACGGACTGTTAATTCAACTGATTTTGGAGACTCTGGTTTAGCGCTTTCGCGGCTTACGTGTAACCGCGCATCTTCAATCCCCGGTAAATAACGGTCAAGACGTTCAATTTTATTTCGCACATATTGCTCAAACCGTTGGTTGATATTAACACCGCGTCCTTGGATAGTTAGATTCATTGTCATTTTTTTTGCTCCTTATTTGCTTGTTAAAACTATTTTTCGTTGTCAAGACGATTTATCAGGCATAAAAAACCATGCCAAATAAATATACTCACTCATTAAACGTTATCGGGTAAATCAGCAGAAAGAAGAGCACGAGTCAGCGTAACTGCCGTGACACGTGCCGCACCAGCCTGACGCAACACTCGCGCACATTCAGCCAAGGTTGAGCCGGTGGTAAATACATCATCAACTAAAAAAATGTGGTGGTTACGCACATCAGGCATAGCCGCAAAAGCCCCTTTCACATTATCGCCACGTTGCTTCGAATTAAGGCGAGCCTGTTGCTCGGTTGTACGAATACGTGCCATCCAATGTGATTTAACAGGAATGCCAATATGTTGGCTAAGTTGGCGTGCCAAGAGATCACTTTGATTGTAGCCACGCTGCCGCAAACGTGTTGCATGCAGTGGCACTGGCGCAATGGCTTTATTGGCATCATCAAATGATTTTAATGGGGCAGCTATCGCCGCAAAAAATTCACCTAAGGGGTGAGCCAAATTGGGGGTTCCGTTATATTTAAAATTGTGCAGGGCTTCACGCATGGGGCCAGAAAAAATAGCCGCTGAAAAGACCGGCAGGGGATCGCCTCCTTCAATTTCAAGCAAATGCTCTGATGACAATTGGGCCTGTGTCGCCACCTGTAACTGCAATATTTGGGCTTTGCACTGTGCGCAAAACAACCCAACACCCACCTGCCCACACCCACCACACCGTGGTGGATACAGCAAGTCGAGACACCAATGAATCACTTGCGTGAATTGAGTTGGAATGACTTGTTGCATTCAGTTTACTATCAACTGTCTATATGATAGCAAACTTATCTAAAATTGGCTATAGATTTTCCCTACGTTTGCCTGACGATTTCAGATTAAAAAAAATGCCGATTACCCTACTCGGCAATCGGCAAAAGGACAATTCAACACCAAAACTAGGCTTTCTTTGGCGGCGGGGTCTTTACTTTCTTGGGCAATTTCATCGGCAAGGTGGTGCGACGCACCCCATCAAACTGCGCGAGAGCATTACCTACCGCGCCTGCCGTCGGCACTAACCCAATCTCCCCTACGCCTTTCGCACCATAAGGGCCGTAGGGGTCGGCACACTCAACCCCAATCACTTCGACCTCAGGCATCTCTTTGGCACGCAAAATACCACACTTGCGTAACATAGTGCTTTTAGCGCGGCCATTCTCCATCACCAATTCTTCGCTAATGGCATAGCCCAGCCCCATATGGATACTGCCTTCGAGCTGGCCCTCAAACAAGGTGGGGTTATAAATCTTGCCGGCATCGTGCGCCGCCACCACCTTCTTTAGCTGACCTTCGTCATCTAAAATCACCAATTGCGTGGCATAGCTGTATGAAAAGTGCGTGCGCGGGGTTTTGCCATTCTCATAACCCGGCTTGGTTGTCCAATCCACGCCCCATTCGCCATAATATTCACGCCCAACCAATTCGTCTAATGAATGGGTTTTTAGGTCTTCTTTCAATTGCTGA
>CAZLOF010000530.1:0-3768 GCA_964560745.1 uncultured Thermoflexus sp. | reverse complement strand
CCCTTTATCAAGGTGTGCCAATTAGCGCTATACTCATTAAGCAAAAAAAAACGGCCTAGCCGATCATAAGCATTGATATGCCCATCGGTTTTATGCCGTTTTTAATAGCTTAAAACTAAAAATATCATTTTTAAATGTCACAAACAACCATTCACATCCGCAAACTTGACCATTTGGGTCATGAGCGTGCCCATTACCCCGGCGAAATCTTATCGCGCGATTCGCATCAAATCACCATAAAAGCAATTTGGACATGGCCCACAGTAACGACTGATTTTGGAGTTGTCATTGCCACAGGTGATTTTTTTATAGAGCAATTTTTTTTAAACCGATGGTATAACGTTATGGCGCTTTATACGCCATTCGCTACCCCACAAACAACATTACCTGCCTCAAACGCCACATTATTGCAATCAGCGTTGCAAACGATATTATTTAATGCTTATGATACCCACAAAAATGGCGCAATGTTGAAAGGTTGGTATGTAAATGTGACGCGCCCGACAAAAATAGTTCATGCTTTAGACCGATTTAGCCAGCCACAAACCACGCTTGAATGGGTTGACCTAAAGTTAGATGTGTGGATGGGGCTAGATGGGCAAACCCAACTGCTCGACCAAGATGAATTTGACGCGGTAAAACATGAGTTAAGCGACATTGACATCGCCTCGGCCCAAGGCGCGTTGGGGCAAATTGAACATGACCTCGGCGAGCGTTGGCGTGATTATATGAATTCGCGTATTGCCGATGGCCTAGCACGACACAATTGGACCATTGCGACGGCAGAATCTTGCACCGGCGGCCTAATCGGCGACACCTTGACCAACCGCTCTGGCTGCTCGGCTTATTTTATGGGCGGGGTTTTGTCATACGACAATCGCATCAAACGCGATGTGTTGGGTGTGCGCGAAACCACATTGGCCGAACACGGGGCTGTAAGTGAACAATGTGCGCTTGAAATGGCGCGTGGCGTGCGCAAAGCCTTACAAGTCGATATCGGCATCAGCGCCACTGGCATTGCTGGCCCGGGTGGCGGCAGTGATGCCAAACCAGTTGGCTTGGTCTACCTCGGCATTAGCACGCCAAACGGCGATGCCGTCGAGCGTTTTGTATGGCCGCATGACCGCATCGGCAACAAACGCGCCTCGGCTGATGCCGCGCTGGCGCTCCTTTTGAAAATGAGTGAATGAGTGAATGAGTGATTGGATAAGGATGAAGGATGAAAATTCCTAATTTCCAATCATGCATTCATTCATTTACTCATTCACTCATTTACTTCTCGCCACAATGAGTTGCGTGGTAAGGCCAACAAACAGCCCATGCTCAACAATGCCAGCGCGAGCCGAGAGGGTGGCCGCAAGTGCGGCTGGGTCTGAAATGGGGCCAAAATGACTATCGAGAATAAAATTGCCTTGATCAGTAATAAAATTGCCGCCGGTTTTGCTTTGGCGTAATATCACTTTGGCTCCCAATGATTCAAGAAAACGACGTTGCGAACCCCAGCCAAACGGCACAACTTCGATTGGCACATGCCATTTTGTGCCTAACGCGGGCGAAAGTTTACTTTCGTCCACAATAATAATCTCGCGCAGGCTGGCTTGGGCCACGATTTTCTCACGCAGCAAGGCCCCGCCACCGCCCTTGATCAAATTCAACTGCGGGTCAACCTCATCAGCGCCATCAATCGTCAAATCGATATGATCACATGCTTCGAGTGTGGTCAATGGAATCCCCAACTCAGTGGCATGGCGCTCAATATTTTTTGAGCATGGAACCCCCACAATATTGCTCAGGCTGCCATCGCCCAATTTACGCGCAATCGCCCGCAAGGCCCATAACGCTGTGCTGCCCTCACCCAGCCCAACTACCATACCCGGGGTGATGAGCGCCACTGCTTGCTCAGCAGCTTGTCTTTTTAATTCATCCATAAAACAACTGAGATGTAAGTAAATCTGACGATATCGCAAACCTCGGAGGTGTGACCGCATTTTGCGGCATAGCCGTAAGATGCGATCACACCTCCGAGGTTTATGACCTTATTTTAACTCGCGCATCCGCCGCTCAACATACGCCGTCAATTCTTCTTTAATGGCTGGGTCGATGGGAGGCGGCTCATAGTTATTCAACAACTCTTTCCAAATCTTATGCGCTCGTTGCCCCGCGTCCAACTTGCCATTCTCTTCCCATTGCCCAATATTCAACCGATCGGCCACCGCCGACTTATAAAACTCAGTTTGATAACGCCCCAAAGTATGTGAAGTGCCAAAATGATGCCCGCCCGGCCCAATCTCGGCCATCATGTCCAACGCCAAGGTCGCATCGCTAATCTCGACCGGCTCGAACAAATGGTGCATCATGGCAATGCCTTCAACATCGATAATGAATTTCTCGAATGAACACACCAAGCCACCCTCAAGCCAACCTGCCCCATGTTGCACCCAGTTGGTATGACTCATCACCACCGGCCACAAACACATTTGCGTCTCATAGGCGGCTTGGGCATCGACCAATTTACTGGTGTTAAGCCCACCGCTACCGCGATAAGGCAAACCATACCGCCGCGCCAATTGCGCCCCCGCAAAAAATGCCCATGCCCCTTCGGGTGTGCCAAAGGCCGGGCCACCCGTCGCCAAATCAATATTGGTGGTAAAACCGCCATAAATGACCGGCACGCCCGGATTACAAATTTGGGTTAGTGCAATGCCAGCCAAAGCCTCGGCATTTTGTTGCGCCACCGCCGCCGCCATTGTAATGGGTGACATCGCCCCTGCCAAAATAAAGGGCGTTACTACCAAGGGTTGCCCGCCCCGTGAATAAGTGATAAGACCTTGCGCCATGCTGGTGTCGTATCGCAACGGGCTATTGGCGTTAATAATGCTAGCAAACACCGGTTGCTTGCGAATTTCATCATGCCCACCAAACACAATGGCCGCCATATTCAAGCAGTCATTACACACCATTGTGCCGTGCGCGGCTTGGGCTACGGGCTTGTCGCTTAGGGTAAAAATGGCGTGCCCACGCGCCAAATGTCGATGCGTCACCGGCAGGTCTTGCGGCTCGGTCACTTGGCTTTCGACCACATTAATCGGCGGGCACATGTGAATGAGCTTGACCAAGTTTTGCACGTCGGTAATCGTGCCATCACGCCGTCCTTTGTCGTAATCTGACACAAATGGCGTACCGCTGGTGCTGACAAACACCGTGTTGTTGCCACCCACCGTCACATTTTTTAATGGGTCACGCGCCCGCAGTGTAAATTCACTCGGCGCTTTGCTCACCAGCGACATCAACAATGCGCGATCAATCCATACATGCTGGGCCTTATGATCGACTCGTGCGCCTGCCTTCTCCCACAAACTCAAAGACTCAGGCTCAACAAAATCAATCCCGATTTCCTCTAAGATGCGCATCGAGGCATTATGGATTTTATCGATCTGCTCTTGATTGAGCATTTCGACTGGTGGAAAGCGATTTTTTAATACGCGATAGGGCAATGAGTCGATGGGGGTGCGTTTGCGGGCCGTGCGACGGGTTGCGCGATCAACGCGGGGGGTAGCAGCAGTTGTCATAAATTTAACTGCCTATTATCCGCGCAATTGAAATGATTCCGTTGTATGAGCCGTGAGCCATGAGCTTTGAGCTTTGAGCCTTATAGACAAACAAATTAAACATCGCATATATGCAATATCATGGAGGGGGTCTGTAGTTCGTCCATAAATACGAAAATAAGGTTTAGGATTTATTTTTTAGCATAGATTTGCGTATGCC
>CAZLOF010000529.1:0-3774 GCA_964560745.1 uncultured Thermoflexus sp. | reverse complement strand
GTAGCTCAGCGGTAGAGCAGGGGAATCATAATCCCTTGGTCGGGGGTTCAAATCCCTCCTCCGCTACCAACGAACGTTCGATGCGATGGATGGTTCAGGGTAACGACGCGCCGTGAACACGGTGGTCCTGGAGCGTCCGGTGACAAGACGATCCTGACGAGAGAGAGGTGCCAGCATGCCGACCCGTTGGATGGCGTCAGGCTGTCTCATGCTGGCACTTGCCGGATGCGGTGCGGCGTCGCCGACCATGCTCACGGCTACGGATAGCCACGTGGCTTACAGCTGGGACTCCGACGCGGCCACGATAGCCGAGGTGACGGACCTCGCCAGAAGCTATTGCGAGGAGCGCGACAAGCAGGCGAGCTTGGTGGCCAACAACGTCGCCAGCAAGACCGGCACCTTTTTCGTGACGGATTTCAATTGCGTGGCGCCCGAGAAGAAACCGCAAGGCTCCAACTGATTTCGCCGGTACGAAGCCGGTTCCTGCGTCCTACCCTACTATTGGTGCGCGATACCTGACGCTTGATGCGGATTATTGACCGCCGGGCATCCTGCGCTGCCCGGCGGCGCTATGCGTCCGCCTTGGCGGCCGCGATCACCCCTTGCGCACGCTGTCGCGCACGCCCTTTGCGGTCTCGGTGACGTTGTCCGTCGCGTTTTTGATCTCGCCCTTGGCCTTGTCGGTCTTGCCCTCGGCCTCCAGCCGCTTGTCGCCAGTGACCTTGCCTGCGGCTTCCTTGACCGTGCCCTTGACCTTGTCGACCGTTCCCGAACCCATAGCCGCCTCCATTGGTTGGCGCAGGTCAACGGCCGGTCGGGCTTCCGGTTCCAATTTCCATCACAGCATGTTCAGCGGCACGCGCCGGGCAGCCAGCCTTGTCGCCCGCCGCACCGCCCGGCGGTGCAGCAGCCGCGCCGTGATCGGCCCCAGCCGCTGGCACAGCGCCGCCCCCAGCACCGCGGCCTCGACGCCGAACGGCCATTGCGCCGCCTCGCCGAACAGGTGGCCGGCGGACGCGACCGCACCCATGACCGCCGCGGCCTCGATACCGTCCTGGCGATCCTGGCGCGTCGCACCGGCCAGGGCCTGCAGGACGGGCGCCGCGAAGCACAGCACCGCACCCATGCCGGCCAGCGTCCCGCTCCCGCCGAGAATGCCCCAGGCGCCGATGATCAGGCCCAGAGCCGTGCAGCTGTTCGTCGTCGACCCCATGCCGCCCGCCCGTCTTCCTCCATCGGTCCGTCGATGTCGCGAACCTAGGCGGTAGGCTGCGGCTGGCTGTGATCTTTCTCACAGCCCACCCCGCTACGTGCAGCAGGTCGTACCGGGTGATGAGGTGCCGGCGGCGCACCTGCCGCCGGGCGAGGGTGCCCCTCCCGGATGTGGAAAGCCCCTAGCCGAACTGGCGCAGATCCAGCGTGTGCGGAAATTCCGGGTTCGGCATCGACGGCAGCGGCGTCATCCGGCCCGGTGTGTGGCCCCAGGGCTGGAAGCGCGCCAGCCGCCGGCCCTCGGCCTCGAAATCGTTGATCGGCAGGGTCTCGAAGTTGCGGCCGGCGGGATGCATGACGTGATAGGTGCAGCCGCCCATCGAGCGGCCGTTCCACCTGTCGACGATGTCGAAGACCAGCGGCGAGTGCAGGCCGACGGTCGGATGCAGGCAGTGCGGCGGCCACCAGGCGCGGAAGCGCACGCCGGCCACGGCCTCCTCGTTCGTGCCGGTCGGCTGCAGCGGCAGTTCGCGGCGGTTGCAGGTGACGGCCCAGCGGCTGTCGAGCCGGCCCTTGACCTTGACCTGCAGGCGTTCCAGCGAGCTGTCGACGTAGCGCGCCGTGCCGCCGATCACCCCTTCCTCGCCCATGACGTGCCAGGGCTCCAGCGCGGCGCGCAGCTCCAGGCCGATGTCGCGATAGTCGACCTGGCCGTAGAGCGGGAAGCGGAACTCGAAATGGGTGGCGAACCACTCCGGCTTCAGGGCGATGTGCGCCTGCTCGCGCAGCTCGTCCAGCACGTCGCAGAAGTCGCTCCAGACGTAGTGCGGCAGCATGTAGCGGTCGTGCAGGCCGGTGCCGAAGCGGATCAGCGGCCGGCGGTAGGGCTGCTCCCAGAACCAGGCGATCAGCGCCCGCAGCACCAGCTGCTGCGCCAGGCTCATCCGCGCATGCGGCGGCATCTCGAAGGCGCGGAACTCCACCAGCCCGAGCCGCCCGGTCGGGCCGTCTGGGCTGTAGAGCTTGTCGATGCAGATTTCCGCCCGGTGGGTGTTGCCGGTGACGTCGATCAGCAGGTTGCGGAAGATGCGGTCGACCAGCCAGGGCGGCGAGGCCATTGCCGGCGGATCGGGGATCTGCCGCAGGGCGATGTCCATCTCGTAGAGCTGGTCGTGCCTTGCCTCGTCGATGCGCGGCGCCTGGCTGGTCGGGCCGATGAACAGGCCCGAGAACAGGTAGGACAGCGACGGATGATTCTGCCAGTAGGCGATCAGCGAGGCCAGCAGGTCCGGGCGGCGAAGGAACGGGCTGTCCGGTGCGCTGGCGCCGCCCATCACCACGTGGTTGCCGCCGCCGGTGCCGGTCTGGCGGCCGTCGAGCTGGAACTTGCAGGTGTCGAGGCGGGCGAGGCGTGCTTCCTCGTAGAGCGCCTCGGTGATCGCCACCTGCTCGTCCCAGCTGTGCGAGGGCTGGATGTTGACCTCGATGACGCCGGGGTCGGGCGTCACCTTGATGACGTTGATGCGGTGGTCGGGCGGCGGCGGATAGCCCTCGATGCGCACCGGCAGCGACAGGGCGGCGGCGGTGTCCTCGATCGCCGCCACCAGCTCGACATAGTCGTCGGCGCTCTCGGTCGGCGGCATGAACAGGCAGATGTGCCCGTCGCGCGCCTCGATGGCCAGGGCCGTGCGCACCACGGTGGTGGCGGAGAACGGCTGGCCGGGCTCCGCCGGGCGCAGCCGCTCCTGCATCACCGGCCGCGACGCCGGCAGGGCGGCATGGGCGGCGAACGGGTCCATGGGATGGACGTGCGGGAAGCTGCCGGGCTCGACATGGGCCAGCGAGCCCAGCGGCAGGCGGTAGCCGACCGGCGAATCGCCGGGAACCAGGATCAGCTTGCCGCGCCGGGTGCTCCAGCGCTCGCTGCGCCAGTAGCTGCGGTCGCGCGACTGCCAGCGCTGGACCGGCAGCACGAAGCCGCTGGGCACGTCGAGGCCACGGTCGAAGACGCGGGCCAGCCGCTTGCGCTCCTGGACGTCGTCGAGCTTGTTGTCGGCGGGATCGAGGTTTTCCGGCAGCAGGTGCTCCTTGAGCATGAAATGCGCCGGATCCTCGAAGGCGGGCAGCAGGTGGTCCGGATCGACCCCCAGCCGCTCGGTGAGCCCGCGGGCGAAGCGCTCCGTCTGCTCCAGCGAGGCGCCGACCGGCGGATTTTCCTCGGCGACCAGTGCCGGGTTGCGCCACAGCGGCTGGCCGTCGCCGCGCCAGTAGAGCGCGAAGGCCCAGCGCGGCAGCTGCTCGCCCGGATACCACTTGCCCTGGCCGTGATGCATCATGCCGCCGGGCGCGAACTTGGCGCGCAGCCGGTTGATGAGGTCGTCGGCGCGCGAGCGCTTCATCGGCCCCACGGCCTCGGTGTTCCACTCCGCACCGTCGCGGTCGTCGATCGAGACGAAGGTCGGCTCGCCGCCCACGGTCAGCCGCACGTCGCCGGCGACGAGGCGACCGTCGACGGCCCGCCCGGCCTCGACGACCTCGGCCCACTGCTCCTCGGTGTAGGGC
>CAZLOF010000528.1:0-3795 GCA_964560745.1 uncultured Thermoflexus sp. | reverse complement strand
ACACCGCGACGATGACGAGCTCATGATTGTTGCATCCCCAAGACCGGCACAAATTCAGCAGCAACAAATAAGACAATTGCCGCCACCAATGACACCCACCGAGTCACGATTCGCGGCATTTAGGGGCGATATCGCCAACATGGTGCAACGTGAGGCACAACGGGCAACATATGCCGAGGATGAGCCGGAAAGCCCCGAAATTGCCGTTTTTTCGAGCGATTACGGGCATTATCAGCCCCAACATGCCGATGAGATACAAACGCCACAATATGACCCAGAACCACCCAAAACGGCACGAAATGAGCGCATTACAGCCCGTTTGGGCGATGGGCGCGATATTAATATCGCGGCGGCGGCGTGGTTGGCGTTTGTGTCACTTGACAAACCGAACCGCGATGATTGGCGACTGAGTTTAAAAGCATCGGGGGCAGCAGCCCCAAATAGCGACTATGGCAAATGCAAGACCATTGCAGACCAGTATCATTTATTAACTGGGGCGGGTTGCTGGATATCGCCAAAAATGCGGGATAACGTCACCGCGTGGCTAACCCAGCCATAACGCCCCCCCCCCCACCACTTCTACCGAGCAAAAGACACCCCGAAATATTGCCGCGTCCTATGGACAGGACAGACCAGACGCACGGACGGACGTAAAAATAGCCGGACGGACGCACGGACGCGGCAAAAACACCCCAAATAACCACCATGAAACCCAAAAACGATAATGCGAGCGCCATGATGGCATCATTCATGACCGGCGTTTTTTTAACAATGTTTTTGTTATCGCTGGTATCTCTCGACAATCCGATGACATTAGACGAGACAAAAACCGTATACGCACAAATAGCCGCGTCATTTTGTGGCATGTTTTTTTTTATAATAATGACAGTATTTATGATTGACGAGGTGAAATGACAGCAGCAGCTTTATACATCCGATATAGTTCTGAAATGCAACGCGATGGATACAGCATCGAAGCACAATTAACCGCATGTCGTGACCTGTGCAATCAGCGCGGGTATACGATCACCGGCGAATACATCGACGAAGCAAAAAGCGGCAAAGACACCAAAAGACCGGCATTTCAACAGATGTTAGCCGATGCAAGACAAAGCCGGTTTAATGTGTTGGTCTGCCACAAATTAGACCGGCTAAGCCGCAACTTGGGCGATATCCTTACTACGATTGATGATCTACGTAATAGGAGTGTTACCTTCGTCAGTGTGGGTGAACCCTTCGACTTTACGACACCATCGGGCGGCATTATGTTGGCGGTCATGGGTGCGCTGGCGCAATGGTATCGTGAGAATTTAGCCTTGGAGGTTGCGAAGGGCAAAAAGGCCAAGGCTAAGGCCGGTGGTCATAATGGCATCATCCCCACCGGCTATAAGCTGATTGTGGATGAATCACGACCCGTAAGGGCAAATGAGAAACCCCCTACAAAGATCGTGCTATCCGATCTTGCACCACACATAAGAGAGGCATTTGAGGCATACGCCACAGACACATACACAGATGGAGATATAGCGGACATGCTCAATAGCAGGGGATTAACGACCAATAGCCATTGGGGGGATAGGGCATTTAGCAAAGATACAGTATGTGCAATCCTTAAAAACAAATTCTATGCCGGTTATGTGGTCTATCGTGGGATGAGTGACCAAAAACGCGAGTCAGGTATACGCAAACGCAATAGCAAAAAGGATGCTGTATACAGCAGAGGCGACCACGAGCCGATTATTAGTGAAGAATTGTTTGAGCGCTGTATGATCGTCCGTAATAAACGCGGCGACAAATTCAGAGGCACACGTCCGGCAACAGGTGGGCGTGTATACCTCTTGCAACGTATTGGACGCTGTGCAAAATGCGGGCAGTCATTACGGGCTACAAATTGGACGAATAGAACCGCTGGATATCGTTGCACCTCTAAAGAGCGTGGGTTAAGCTGTGATTGTGTAAGCAAGGCTTTTCCACAATTGGCAATAGTTGACCAGTTAGCAGAGATTGTGAAGGGATTGCAGCTTGAGGAGGGAATGAGGGATGAGGCGCGGCGAATCATCGCCACTGATGAGGCAGCAGCAAAATATGAAGCTGAAAAGCGTAAATTAGAGACAGAACTTAAGCGGGTATCGAAAATGTATCAAATGGGGGTTATGGGCGAAGATCAATTTGAGCGCGATGTATTGCGTATTCGCGCAATGCAAGCCGATCTTTTGCCGCCACCAAGCGTAACGAATATGCAAGAGGCATTAGAAACATTATCAAACATGTCCGAGCTATGGACAGGGGCAACGATGTTAGAACGTCAAGAGATATTACAAACTGTGTTTGAGGAGATACATGTTGATACTGATAACCGCATGGTTACAGGCGTTATTCCCAGAAAAGAATATGCCGCCCTTGTGGGGGCGGCATATTTTGTGCCAGATTCCTCTGACAGGTGCGGAAATGACGGGATTCGAACCCGCGGTCTTCGCCGTGACAGGGCGACATGTTAGACCACTACACCACATCTCCAGTCGTTCAACAGTGCTGATTATAGCATAAACCTTATCAAGGTAAGACCCGCTGCATCATTAAATAGCGACGAAATAGCTTAAAATTAAATTTGGCATAAAAGTCAATTAAGTCAGTCCAATCGATAATGCAGCCACGCACACCGGCTTGGCGTAGCCGCGTGAGGCCGCCCGCTAACATGGCACGCCCAAGCTGTTGCCCGCGTATGCCCGCACTCACACCAATCGCACCCAATTGACCCCATGGGCGTGGCAATGACTGCATGTGATAGCGTTCGAGGGGGCGGGTTGAATCTTCAAAGGTGAGTTGGCAAAAGCCATGCACTTCGCCAGCGAGTCGCAAAATGGTGTAATCGCTCGGTCTGCCGCCGTCGGCGATAAATTGTTCAAATTCATAGCGCCAGCGCCCGGGGAATTCGCGTCGGAAGAAGGCAAGTAAATCGGGGATTTCGGTGGGTGTGAGTGGGCGAATGATGGCTTGGCTAGCCGCGGCGGGTATAGCGAAACTGGAAGCAGCTGCGGTCGAGAGGTCGCAAGCCACATCCCAACACAGCCGGTCTGAGGTCACAAAGCCACGCCGTGTAAAAAATGCGTCATCGCCCATGTTAGCTGGGTAGCCGGGCATAAAGGTGCGGATGCTCGCCCCTAACCAAATTTTTTCGCACCCATGATCTTTTAGCCAGCCGATGCCCCAATTTAACAAGGTGCTGCCATGCCCTTGGCGTTGATGGGCGGGGTCAACTGCGATGAAATCGACCCAGCCGAGTGGGGCTGCGCTGTTGAGCGCGGGGTCGAGTTGCGCCATGTTGGTCATGGCGCTTACGATGACGATGCCGACGACTTGCCCATTTGACCATGCCAGTTTAATGGCTTGTTGTAGCCCGTTACATGGGCGGGTTTGCATTTTTAACAACAGCGGCGTGATATTGAGTTGGCCTTTGAAGGCGAGTTGTGAAAATTGTGCAACTGTGTTTAGGTGGGCTTCGTAAGAATCATTGTCTGGCATAAGGCAACTATACTTCATGTGACGATTTTGCTCGGGTTCATATGATTGCCCGATGCGAATGGCTTATGCAACGTCTATAATTTTGATATTATTATTAAGGGGGAATAAGATGGATTACGGAAAAATTTTTACACGGGCGTGGCAATTGGTGTGGCGCAACAAGGTGCTTTGGGTGTTGGGTGTTTTGGCCTCATGCGCGGGCGGTGGCGGCGGTGGTGGTGGCAGTTTTAATCTGCCGAATGGTGGCAATGGCGGTAGCACATCAAATAACAC
>CAZLOF010000527.1:0-3799 GCA_964560745.1 uncultured Thermoflexus sp. | reverse complement strand
CCAAGAAGGAGCTGCTGCAGCTCACCCGCGAGAAGGACAAGCTCGACCGGGCGCTGGGCGGGATCAAGGACATGGGCGGCCTGCCCGACCTGATCTTCGTCATCGACACCAACAAGGAGTCGATCGCCGTCGGCGAGGCCAACAAGCTGGGCATCCCGGTGGTGGCCGTGGTCGACAGCAACTGCAATCCGAACGGCATCCGCTACCCGATCCCGGGCAACGACGACGCCAGCCGGGCCATCAACCTCTATCTCGACCTGATGGTGGCGGCGGTCCTCGACGGCATCCACGCCGAGATGGTGGCGAGCGGCGCCGACCTCGGCAGCCAGGAGGATCTCGAGGAGGACCTGCCGGACCTCGCGGCAGTGGCTCCCGTCGAGGCGGCTCCCGTCGAGGCGGCGCCGGCCGAGGCCGCGGGCGAGGCGCCCCAGGCCTTAGCCCGCCTTCCACCGCACTCTCGCAATACGACGATCGGATTTGTCATGGCTGAGATCACCGCTGCCCTCGTGAAGCAGCTGCGCGAGCAGACCGGCGCCGGGATGATGGACTGCAAGAAGGCGCTGGGCGAGACAGGCGGCGACTTCGAGGCGGCCGTCGACTGGCTGCGCAAGAAGGGCCTCGCCGCCGCCGCCAAGAAGGCCGGCCGCGTCGCCGCCGACGGCCTGATCGGCATGCGGCTGGCCGGCCACGAGGGGGCGCTGGTCGAGGTCAACTCCGAGACCGACTTCGTCGCCCGCAACGAGGTCTTCCAGGCCCTGGTGCACCACATCGCCGGGCTGGCCCCCGGTGCGCGCGGCGACGTCGAGGCGCTGAAGCGGATGACCGTCTCGGGGACCGGCCGCACGGTCGCCGAGGAGGTTTCGGCGGCGATCGGCGTCATCGGCGAGAACCTGAGCCTGCGCCGCACCGCCTACGTCTCGGTGGAGAAGGGCATCGTCGCCGGCTACCTGCACAACCAAGCGGCGGCCGGCCTCGGCAAGCTCGGCGTGCTGGTGGGCCTGGAATCGACGGCGGAGCCGGCGAAGCTTGCCGAGCTCGGCAAGCAGATCGCCATGCACGTCGCCGCCGCCAACCCGGCCTCGGTGAGCGTCGACGCGCTCGATCCGGCGCTGGTCAACCGCGAGCGGCAGATCTTCGCCGAGCAGGCCAAGGCCTCGGGCAAGCCCGACAACATCATCGAGAAGATGGTCGAGGGCCGGGTGCGCAAGTTCTACGAGGAAGCGGTGCTGCTGGAGCAGGTCTGGGTCATCGACACCGACAAGCGTGTCAAGCAGGTGGTCGAGGCCGCGGGCAAGGAGCTGGGCGCTCCGGTGAAGGTCACGTCCTTCGTCCGCATGGCGCTGGGCGAGGGCATCGAGAAGCAGGAAAGCGACCTCGCCGCCGAGGTCGCCAAGATGACGCAGGGCTGAAGCGCGGCCGGGCCTGCGGGGGTGGCGATGAGCGAGGCTCGCGGCGAACGATCGCGCTACCGTCGCGTCCTGCTGAAGATGTCGGGCGAGGCGCTGCTGGGCGAGCGGGAGCTGCACGACCGGCGCGTGCTGCGGGCGCTCGCCGCCGAGGTCAAGGCGGCGCACGCCATGGACGTGCAGATCTGCCTCGTCATCGGCGGCGGCAACATCGTCCGCGGCAACTCGATCGCCGCCACCGGCGTCGAGCGGGCGACCGCCGACTACATGGGCATGCTGGGCACGGTCATCAACGCGCTGGCGGTGCAGAGCGTGATCGAGCAGGCGGGGCTGCCGACGCGGGTGATGTCGGCGATCCCGATGTCCTCGGTCTGCGAGCCCTATATCCGCCGCCGCGCCATCCGGCACCTGGAGAAGGGCCGGGTGGTGATCTTCGCCGCCGGCACCGGCAACCCGTTCTTCACCACCGACACGGCGGCCGCCCTGCGTGCGGCCGAGATGGGCTGCGACCTGCTGCTCAAGGGCACGCAGGTCGACGGCGTCTACTCGGCCGACCCGAAGCGCGACCCCGAGGCCCGGCGCTTCGAGCGCCTGTCCTATCTCGAGGTGCTGGCCAAGGACCTCAAGGTGATGGACGCCTCGGCGATTTCGCTTGCCAGGGAAAGCAGCATCCCGATCATCGTGTTCTCGGTGCATGCGCCGGGTGCCTTCGCGCGCGTGCTGCAGGGCCAGGGGCCGCACACGATCATCACCGAGGAGAAGCTGCCATGAAGAGCGAGGAGCCCGACCTCGACGACCTCGGCAAGCGCATGGACGGGGCCGTCGAGGTGCTGCGCAAGGAGCTGCAGGGGCTGCGCACCGGCCGCGCCAGCGCCAGCCTGCTGGAGCCCATCACCGTCCCCGCCTATGGCAGCGAGATGCCGCTCAACCAGGTCGGCACCATCAGCGTGCCCGAGCCGCGGATGCTCTCCGTGCAGGTCTGGGACCGCGGCATGGTCAAGGCGGTCGAGAAGGCGATCCGCACCGCCCCCCTGGGCCTCAATCCCGCGGTGGACGGCTCGCTGATCCGCGTCCCGCTGCCCGAGCTGAGCCAGGAACGGCGCAGCGAGCTGGTCAAGGTCGCGCACAAATATGCCGAGCAGGCCCGCATCGCCGTGCGCAACGTGCGCCGCGACGGCATGGACGCCCTGAAGAAGCTGGAGCGCGACGGCCACGTCTCCACCGACGACGTCGACCTGTGGGGTGACGAGATCCAGTCGCTGACCGACAAGCACATCCAGGCCATCAACCATCTCCTCGAGGCCAAGGAGAAAGACATCACCACGGTCTGACCGGCGCGAGACGGACTTGGCACCCGAGCCCTTGGCGAAAGGCGGCGCCGAACCGCCGGTTCCCGTGCACGTCGCCATCATCATGGATGGCAATCGCCGTTGGGCCCGCTCGCGCGGCATGCCGCCGGTCTACGGCCACCAGCAGGGAGCCGAGGCCGTGCGCCGGGCCACCGAGGCCTGCGGCAGGCTCGGCATCCGCCACCTGACGCTCTATGCCTTCAGCTCCGAGAACTGGGCGCGGCCGCGCGGCGAGATCGGCGAGCTGATGAACCTGCTGCGCCTCTATCTGCGCCGCGAGATCAACAGCCTCGACCGCAACGGCGTGCGCATCCGGGTGATCGGCGAGCGCGACGGCCTCGATCCCGACATCCGCGAGCTCATCGGCGCCGCCGAGGCGCGCACGCGCAACAATGTCCGCCTCGACCTCATCGTCGCCCTCAACTATGGCAGCCGGCGCGAGATCGTCCGCGTCGCCCGCCGGCTGGCGGCCGAGGTCGCCGCCGGCAGCCTGCGCGCCGAGGCCATCGACGAGGCGGCCATCTCCAGCCGGCTCGACACCGCCGGCATCCCCGACCCCGACCTGCTGATCCGCACCAGCGGCGAGCAGCGCATCAGCAACTTCCTGCTGTGGCAGCTCGCCTACACCGAGCTGGTGTTCGTGCCCGTCGCCTGGCCCGACTTCGGCGAGGAACATCTGCGTGACGCCATCGCCGAATACGCCCGCCGTGAACGCCGCTACGGTGCCCAGGCCGGCTGAGCGCGCCGATCCGGCGCTGGCGCGGCGCATCGTCTCGGGTGTCGTGCTGGTGGCGGCGGCCACCCTCGACCTGTGGGTCGGCGGCTGGCTGTTCACTCTGTCGGTGGCGGCCGTCGTGCTGCTGATGGCGGACGAGTGGGGCCGCCTGGCGACCGACCTCGACCGACGCGCCGCCCTGGCGCTGCGCCTCGCCGTCGGCCTCGTCGCCGCGGCCGCCACCCTCGCCACCGAATGGTACGCTATCGACATCGGCCTGCTGGTCCTGGCCATCGGCGGCGTGCTCGCCGCCGGCGCCATGGCGGCCC
>CAZLOF010000526.1:1473-3801 GCA_964560745.1 uncultured Thermoflexus sp. | reverse complement strand
CAAGCGTAAATGTTTGATTTTTGATACCGCCCGCCCAGCATTAAAAAAACGGGCCGCCGGCGTAAACATTTCGGCCCGAAATTGTAAAGCGCGTGAGGTTCCCAATGCCAATACTTGGGGTTGCGCGTCGAGCGTCCCACGCAATTTTAGCAATTCGGCTGGGTCGGTGTAGGCCAAACCAACCAACACCGGCGGCGCACTTGGCTGGCGGGCTTGTGCTTGGCGGGTGGTTAGTTCGGTCATGGGTGTTAATTCACCCGACAATGACAATAACCCCGCTGGAAAACCAAATACCAATATGACAGGCAAAAAAAGCAAAAACAAACGATTAAGCAAACGACGCACAAACCGGTATTGTAATTTGTAATGACGACATCATGCCCAAATCTGCTCTAAAACAAATTTTCGCCGAACTGACAATATGACCTATAAAAGCACGGGCTTTGCCCATACCTTCAACAGCCATCTCGTCAGTTCGGCATTACGTTTTGGGGTTACCCCCAGATTATTGAGGTGACACCTAAAAACGTGAAAACTCACTTTAAGAATCACATAAAATAGCCCCCGTATTTTCATTGATAAAACACAATTGGGTTACACCCAATAACGAACTAGGACATAGCATTTATGCAAAGAACACTTTTTGAGAAAATTTGGGACGCGCACGTGGTTACGCAAGAGCCGGGTAGCCCAGCGGTGTTGTATATCGATCTACACTTGGTGCACGAAGTGACCAGCCCACAGGCATTTGAAGGCTTGCGCAAGCGTGGCATTAAGGTGCGCCGCCCCGACCGCACCTTCGCCACCCTCGATCATGGCATCCCGACCTATAGCCGCGATTTGCCAATTATTGACCAAATGGCCGCCAAGCAAATTGCCATGATGGAGCAAAACGCCGCCGATAACGGCATTATGCTTTATGGCATGAAAACCGGCGCCGACAAACAAGGCATTGTGCATGTGATTGGGCCTGAATTGGGCCTGACCCAGCCCGGCAAGACCATCGTGTGCGGCGATAGCCATACCGCCACCCATGGCGCATTTGGCGCACTTGGCTTCGGCATCGGCACCTCCGAGGTCGAAATGGTGCTCTCGACCCAATGCTTGCTGCAACGCAAACCCAAGACCGCCAATGTCAAAATTAGCGGCACACTGCAAAAAGGTGTCACGGCCAAAGACATCATCCTCGGCATCATCGCCAAATATGGCGTGGGCGGCGGCACTGGCTATGTGTTTGAATATACCGGCGAGGCCATTCGCAAAATGAACATGGAAGAGCGCATGACCGTGTGCAACATGAGCATTGAAGGCGGCAGCCGTGCTGGCATGATTGCGCCCGATGACACCACGTTTGAATATTTGGCAGGGCGCGAATTTAGCCCGAAAGGCGCTGAGTGGGACAAAGCGGTTGCCAACTGGCGTAGTTTGCCCAGTGACGAAGGCGCAACCTATGATGCCATTTTTGAACTGGATGCCGATACATTGGCCCCGATGATCACCTATGGCACCAACCCGGGCATGGGGATGCACATCACCGACCGTGTGCCAGACCCCGCCAGCATTGGCGATCTGAGCCAACGCAATGCGCTGAGCAAGGCCTTAACCTATATGGGCCTGAATGCCGGCGAAGCTTTGTTGGGCAAGCCGATTGATGTGGTGTTTATTGGTAGCTGCACCAACAGCCGCATGAGCGACCTGCGCCAAGCCGCAGACCTGATTAAAGGCCGCAAGGTGAGCGACAAAGTGCGCGTGATGGTGGTGCCCGGCAGTGCACCCATCAAAAAGCAAGCCGAGCGCGAAGGCCTGCATGAGATATTTTTAGCGGCGGGCGCTGAATGGCGTGAACCCGGATGCAGCATGTGCATTGCCATGAACGGCGATGAACTGAGCGCCGGGCAATATGCCGTCAGCACCAGCAACCGCAACTTTGAGGGTCGCCAAGGTAAGGGCGGGCGAACCTTCCTCGCCTCACCCCTCACCGCCGTTGCCAGCGCCATCACCGGCGTAGTGACCGACGCTCGCACCCTCGCGTAAAGCAAACTGGTTGGCAAATTGCCGCCAAACTGGTCGTTGCCACCGCCGCAAAGATTGGTTAAGATAGACGCTGCTACCCGCAGCGTCTATTTTTTTATCTCATGCTCATCCCGCTCAACCCGCTTTTAAGCACCCCTTTATATTTGCAAATTGTCGAGCATGTGTGTTTGCTATTGCGCAGTGGTCAGCTAAATGTGGGAGATCGCTTGCCTAGCACCCGTGCATTGGCTGACCAACTGAGTGTGCATCGCAGTACTGTCATCAACGCCTATGATGAGTTGCGGGCACGCGGGG
>CAZLOF010000526.1:0-1463 GCA_964560745.1 uncultured Thermoflexus sp. | reverse complement strand
GGGTGATCGATAGCGCCCAAGGCAGCGGCAGCTATATCAGCGCCGATTTGCGCGAATTGCCACGCAGCTCATTGCCCCAGCGCGAACACGACAAAATCGACGATCAAAATATCGAGCGCTTGACCAGTGAATTGTGGCAAGCCAACCACGACAAAAGCATCATTTCATTGGCGCTCGGCACACCACCCGAAGACCTGTTTCCGATGCAGGCCATCGAGCGATGTCGTAATATTGTCATTCGGCGCGATGGCGGTCACGCTTATGGCTACGAAGTCCCGCAAGGTTATTTGCCATTGCGGGTCGAAATTGCCCGCGATCTTGCCCGACACGGCATTTTGTGCGAGGCCGACGAAGTCATCATCACCAGTGGGGTGCAAGAGGCACTTACATTAACCTCGCGGGCATTGGCTTTGCCCGACGATGTGGCCTTGGTGCAACAGCCCCATTTTTTTGCCGATCTCGCCAATTTTCGGCATTTGCGTTTGCGGGGGGTGGGGTTTGGCCTAAATGAACATGGGCCAAACATGCTCGATCTTGAATGTGCGTTAACGCTGTGCCACGCGGGCGGCAATGGCAGCTACCCGCGCTTTATCGTCGTTTCGCCCGACTATCAAAACCCGATTGGGGTATGTTGGAACGCCGAAAATCGCCATGCCTTTTTGCGCTGGGCCGTCGATCACGAAATTCGCGTCATCGAAGATGCCACATATCGAGACGTGGCCTATGAGCCACAACCCAACCCGCCATTGCGGGCGCTTGATGCCGAGGTGCTGTATCTCGGCTCATATAGCAAATCGCTTATGCCCGGGCTGCGAATTGGGTATGTATTGGCGCGTGGTCCGCTGCGCGAGCAATTAATTTCGATGAAGCGCATTACCACTACTAGCAGCGAAAGCCTTGGGCAGCGCACTTTGGCAGCGTTTTTGGCATCTGGGGCCTATGCTGAACATCGCGAACATGTAAACGCCATTTATACCCTGCGTCGCAATGCCTTACACGAAGCGTTACAACGTTATTTGCCCGCCGATTGTTCGTGGTGGCTGCCCAATGGCGGCTATTACGTTTGGGTCAACTTGCCGCATGGCATGGATGCCATGCGTATTTACACACAGGCGTTGGCAATGGGGCTTGCCATTTTTCCATCAGCGCCTTTCTATTTGCTCGACAGCGGGCCACATCCACAGGCTCTGCGCCTGTGTTTTGTGCGTTACCCCGAAGACGTGTTGACCTACGCGGTGCGTATTTTGGGGCAAATCATGTGTCTTGCAAATAAGGTGGGGGAAGCAAAACAAAATTACCTCGAATTAGTGGGGAGATACCAAATATTGGCAAAAATATGATAATGACGACGACAAAATTCGCTGCGTTTTGGGCTGGTGTGCGCACCACCGCCCCTCTATTGTTGGGCGTTGTGCCATTTGCACTGGTGTATGGGGTGGTGGTCAATGGGGCCGGTTTGCCGC
>CAZLOF010000525.1:1778-3812 GCA_964560745.1 uncultured Thermoflexus sp. | reverse complement strand
CCACCAACGATCTGGCGCTCATCCCAGAACATTATTGGTATGTTTCAGGTAGCCGGCCCGTTGCCAGCCAGCAAAGTGATGATCCTAGTGACGACGAGTCAGACAACGAAGCCGAATCAACCGAGCACATTATTTTGCATGGGGCGGTGTTGCTGCGCATCTCAGGGGTGCGCGAAACCAGCGATGAAGCCCAAACCGAGTTGCCGCCCGAATTAAAGGCCGCCCTCACCGAAAAGCCGATCAAACCTTTGCAAGCCTTGTGGCAAACGTTGCAGCAAGACAGCCCCTTGCTCTATGCGACCTTGGGGCTTGCAACATTTTTGGCCGCGTTGGGAATCATCATCGAAACCATTTTTTTGCAGACAATCTCGCGGGTTGGGAATTTGGCATTAACTTGGTCTAATGCTTTTCCGCCGATCTCGGCCTTATACGTCACGCTTGGCTTGTCTAGCTTGCTCTTTTTTATCGATTTATGTTTATCATCGGTCAAACAACAAATTGGGCGACGCTTAGAAATGCGTTTGCGGATTCAGTTTTTTGAAAAAATTCCGCGTTTGGGCGACCGTTATTTTCATAGTCGGCTCATTTCAGATATGACGAGCCGCGCCCACTCGCTTTTATTATTTAGAAATATTACCGGGCAAATCTTAAGTTTGGTTCAAACCTGTTTTCAACTTTTATTTACCCTGATTGGCATCTATATCTTAGACCCCAGCAACTGGTTATTCCTCATCTTATTCACGCTTGGGTTTAGCACCCTTATGTCGATCAGCCGCCCGCTGTTACAAGAGATTGAAATGCGGGTATCGACCTTAAGCAATACGCTATCGCGGTTTTATTTAGATGGCATGTTGGGGCTAACCCCTTTACGCACCCACGGGGCCGAACGTGCATTCCGCCGCGAACAAGAAGGATTATTAACCGATTGGTTGCGGTTAAGCTTAGCCAATTACAAAACCACTTTTCGGCTGGATATTGGCGCACAACTATTCTACATCTTCATCATGGTCGCCATTATCATCAACTATATACAACATCATAGCCAAAACGAAAACACCCTGTTATTGCTCTATTGGATCTTAAACTTGCCTTCGCTGACCCAATCGGCATGGGTCAAAATGGCGGAATTGCCCGGCACCTACAATGCATTAATCCGTTTGCTCGACCCACTCGGCGCACCTGATGAAGAATCTGGACATCTGACCGAAACAGGTGACCTTAACCCCAGCCCAACCACACCCCCAGCCCCCGACCCAACGGGCATTCAAATTGTCTTTTATAATTCGTTGGTGCAAGCCTTTGGGCAAACCATTTTGAAAGATATTCATCTCACCATTCAAGCTGTTGTACATATCGCCATTGTTGGGCCATCTGGGGCCGGCAAATCATCGCTTGTATCATTATTGTTGGGCTGGCATAAAACCACCCAAGGCGAAGTGTTGATTGACGGCGTGCCTTTAATCGGGCCACAAATAACGCACTTACGGCAACAAACGGCATGGGTTGACCCGTCTATTCAATTATGGAACCGCACCTTGATTGAAAACCTTACTTATGGCAATCAGACCGAAGATGCACCCATCACCGATGTCATTGATGAAGCCGATTTATATGATGTGCTATCACGCTTACCCGATGGGTTACAAACCGTCATCGGTGAAAGTGGCGGGTTAGTATCGGGCGGCGAAGGGCAACGGGTGCGGCTGGCCCGCGCCATGACCCGCAAAGAGGCGCGACTGGTGATTTTAGATGAACCCTTTCGTGGGCTAGATCGTGAAAAACGCCGTATTTTGTTGGCGCGTGCCCGCCAATATTGGGCCAAAGCCACCTTAATCTGTATTACGCATGATGTTGGTGAAACCTTGACATTCGATCGTGTATTGGTAATCGAGAATGGGCATATTGCCGAAGACGCTCACCCCGTGACCTTGGCAGCCCAGTCATCACGCTATCAAGATTTGCTCAATGGTGAAGAAGAGGTGCGGGCCACCTTATGGGCAAACGATGTATGGCGACGGGTGCGTATACAAGATG
>CAZLOF010000525.1:0-1768 GCA_964560745.1 uncultured Thermoflexus sp. | reverse complement strand
AGAAAAAGGGGTTACCGATGTCACTATCTCCTCCTCAGCTTCGCTTGAGGAGGAGATAGTGACATCGGCACTTCATCTTTTTAGTCGCCACTCTTTATTTATGCTACAATTTCTAACAATGTTAGAAATTGTCGAAACCCCGATACTAACCAGACGGGAACGCGAAAAAATTCAACTGCGCCAAGCCATTCTTGATGCCACCCAAACCATTGCCGCAAAAGAAGGCTGGCAGGCCGTCACCACGCGCAAAGTAGCCGAAAAAATTGAGTATAGCCTGCCGACTTTGTATGAATATTTTGAAAACAAAGCCGCGTTACTTGCCGAACTTAACCGTGAGGGATATCGTCAACTATTGGCAGTGCTACAACAAGCCCGCAAAAATGCCCCCACCCCCACCCGTGCCATGCTAGATGGCGCGCAAGCCTATTGCAATTTTGCATGGCAACACCGCGAATTGTATGAAGTGATGCATGGTTTAAGTGGTGTAGTGCTAGAAACGAACAGTTATCATACTGAAGCTCAAGCGCTGACCAATGAGGCACAAACCGCACTCGAAGACTGGGCACGTGCCGAAGGCATTCAGGTGCAAAATGCCAGCGCACTCAACGATGCCGTGCAAATCTTGCGGGCCTTACTGCATGGTCTTGCCTCATTAGCCCTCGCAAAACAAATTATCGGCGGCAAAAAAGTCGCCGCCGCCCTCGCCCTGCGTGCCATCGAAGATCAACTTGAGGCATGGCGAACAAAAAAATGTCTATAAAAAAGTGCAAAGTGCAAAGTAAAAAGTAAAAAGTAAGGATCTGAAGTTTGTCAAGTTTGCACTTTGCACTTTGCACTTTATTCTAAAAATGTCAACTTTAAAATTCAAACGCCCATTGTCAAACAACAACGGTTCAAACACTGCCAATCCTGAATCCCCAATCCAAAATCTAAAATCCAAAATCCAAAATCCCATTAATCCAGCCCACGATTTTTACAATTTAGATGGATTGCTGACCCAAAATGAACGCGACCTGCGCGACAAGGCCCGCGATTTTGCCGAACGCGAAATCCGCCCGATCATTGCAGATTATTGGGAGCGTGACGAAACACCCTTTGAGTTATTGCCCAAATTAGCAGCGCTCAATTTTGCGGGTGGCACAATTAAGGGATATGGCTGCCCGGGCATGAGCGCGGTAGCGGCTGGGCTAATGTCGATGGAGTTGACCCGCGGCGATGGCTCGGTGGCGACCCTGTTTGGGGTGCATTCGGGGCTTGCCATGTATTCAATTGCTTTTCTCGGTAGCGAAGCACAAAAGCAACAGTGGCTGCCCGCAATGGCGAAGATGGAAAAGTTCGGTGCGTTTGGCCTGACCGAGCCAAACGTCGGCAGCGCGGCCTCGACCATTCAAACCACTGCCCGCAAAGATGGTGATTTTTATGTGTTGAATGGGGCCAAGCGTTGGATCGGCGGCGCGACCTTCGCTGATGTGGTGGTGGTTTATGCGCAAGACGACCAAACCGGTCAAATTAGCGGTTTTTTGGTCGAGAAAGGCACACCCGGCTTTACTGCGACCAAAATTCAACACAAACTAGCGTTACGCGCCCTACCCAATGCTGATATTAAGCTGGAAAATTGTATTGTGCCAGTCAGTAACAAACTGGCAAATTGTCGCTCGTTTAAAGATTTGGCGCGGGTGTTGGTGGCAACCCGCTTGGGTGTGGCATGGGGTGCTATCGGCAATGCTCAAGCGGCCTATGAATACGCGCTTGCCTATGCGAAGCAACG
>CAZLOF010000524.1:0-3818 GCA_964560745.1 uncultured Thermoflexus sp. | reverse complement strand
GGCCTATACCGAGTTTGCAATGGGCTGGCTGTTGCTCAATGACCCCGAACGCATGACCTTGGCGATGGCCTTGCGCAACATGAGTGGTTATTTTGCCAGCGCTTGGACTGTGTTGGCGGCTTTTACCCTGCTCATGTGCGCCCCCGTCATCGGGGTGTTTCTGGCACTGCAAAACTATTTGCTCAATGGCTTGGTGGTGGATGTAGGAGTTGATTAGACGAAGCTTGAAGCTTACGCGGTTTCTCCCCTCACTTAGCCCCTCCCCGCTGGGGCGAGGCTAGGTGAGGGGGAAACACCCCCTAAAACGCATCAAATGAAATCTGCTCGCTCGGCACATTAAGCGCCTTGAGCATGAGCGTAGCCGATTGGATCATGGCTGGCGGCCCACACAAATAATACTCAATGGCGGTGGGGTCGCGGTGGGTGGCGAGATACTCATTTTGCAGCACCTCGTGAATAAAGCCAGTGCTGCCTTGCCACCCATCGCTGGGCAATGGCTCAGACAGCGCCACATGAAAGCTAAAGTTGGGGTGTTGCTGCGCCAATTCGCCAAAATAATCTTGATAAAACAGCTCTTGGGCGCTGCGTGCGCCATACCAATAGCTGATTTTGCGCGCGGTTTTGCTATTTTCGAGCAAATGCGAAATATGGGAGCGCAAAGGGGCCATACCCGCCCCACCCCCCAAATACACCATCTCGCGCAGGGTGGGCCGCACCAAAAAGTCGCCAAACGGGCCGATGGCGCTGACGGTATCACCCGCTTTAAGCGAAAATGCGTAAGTTGAGCCAACTCCGGCAGGACAATCTTGCCCACGCGGTGGGGTGGCAATGCGAATATTAAAACGCACGTATTTGTCTTTGAGCGGGTTTGAGGCAAATGAATAATTGCGCCGACACGCCACTGCATTGCCAGCCACCGAGTCGAACACATGCTGCCGTTGCCATACTTCGGCATAGGGTTGCTGCACTTCAATCCCATGCAAACTGCGCTCGGCATAGGCTGGAATGTTCAGTTGCAAATATTGCCCAGCCTGATAGTTGAGGGCAGGTGAATCGGCAGTCGGCGCTAGCACCAATTCTTTGATAAAGGTCGCCACATTGTCGTTGCTCACCACGTTAAAGGTATAAACCTTTTGCTCTGTTTTTGCGCCCAAGCCACCGGCTGAGTTCAGGTCAAGCGCGATTACGCCATTGCGTTCGCGCACCTGATAAGTCTTAAGCGCCAAACATACGGGGGCGCGTTGGGGTGAACCATCGCGAAAATCGAAGCGCCCGTTATGTTTGGGGCACTCGATCTGATTGCCCAACACCAAGCCATCGGCCAAATGGGCATTGCCGTGCGTGCAAATGCCTTCGCTAGCGTGTAATGTGCCAGCAGCAGTGCGATAAATGGCATAAGTTTTATTATCATGGTCAAAACGCAGCACATCGGCTTTTTTAAGCTGGGCGGCGGGGCATACCTCAATCCAGCCATCAACTGCCACATGCCCCATCGCCGTCACCGCTTTTGCCAAATAAGGCGCTTCGATTTTGCTAAATGGGGTGGGAATGACGCGCTTGACATAATAAGCGGGGTCTTTGCGCTGACGCAACACCGCCGGAATAATTTCACGGTAGGCTTCGCGTAAGCCATTGTAGGGTTTGGGCATATCGGCCTTGACCAACTCGTGCAAACGCGGCAAAGCATGATAAGGCACAAGAGGGAACATGTGATGCTCGACGTGATAATTCATGTTCCAATATAAATAGCGGTTGAGCCGGTTCATATACACTGTGCGGCAATTGAGGCGATGGTCGAGCACATTTTCAGCCAGCCCAGCATGTTGGGTGAGGCCATACACCACCATCAGCCACGAGCCATAAAAATTGGGCAGCCCAATTAGCATCAGCGGCAAAATGCTTCCAAGGTAGATCGATAGCCCGATTACGCAAGTGTAAATCAAAACATAAATACGCGCTCGCCAGATCACAGCGCGATATTGTGATTCGGGTAAAAAGGTCAATTCTTCGGGCGTAAAGCGCCCCACACAATGTAAGGCCACCTCGCGCACATATTTACGGGTGGCCCCCCAATTCAAAAAACCAGTCATGAGGTTAAACAAATTAGTCGGTCGTTGCACCGCAATTTCGGGGTCGCGCCCCACGATAATGGTATCGCTATGATGACGGGTGTGGCTCCAGCGCCAAATAACAGACTCGCGCCGCACCATAAACGAGGCAATTTCATACAGCGCATTGTTCATCCAATCGGTTTTAAACGCCGTGCCATGCCCAGCCTCATGCCAACGCGAATCTGAAGTAGAGCCATAAAGCACACCATAAGCTGCAAATGGCAAAATGGCCCACCATGTGCCCCACAACGCAATGCCTGCTGCCGCAAAACCAAACAACAGCGCAAACCACAAGATCGTATCACGCAAGGCCGGGCCATCACGGCGCTCGAGCAAGGCCCGCATTTGTTCTTTTGGCACAGGCGATGTATACCAACGCGCCTCGGCTAACCCTTGCTCAATGGCCCGCGCCGTCTCTTGCCCTACCAAGCTATAGTCTTTGCCCAGTGGCTTTGTCATTTGGGTGAGTGTTGTCATGGCTAAATGATAGCATTTAAATGCCTTCTTTTAGAAATCGGGTTTCTTCCAGAAATCAGGTCAAACCCCAAAGATGTAATGTCGAAATCACTATAGGCCCTTTGGGAGCTTGGGCTTTGCCATTGCACCAAACGGCAATATAGTGATTTCGACGACAATTTGTTTTACTTACACTACCTCAAATAATAAAAAAGCGGGTGGGCAAAAATATTTTGCCCACCCGCCCTACACATTTGCAATTACGAAACCTTAGGTCGAATCACCACCCGCCGCGAACCGCCTTCGCCGGTGCTCTCGGTATAAACCGCTGGATGATTGCGTAAAGCCATATGCACAATTCGGCGTTCACCTGACAACATTGGCTCAAGCGCAATTGGTTTGCCGCCTACTGCAACCCGCTCGGCAATCCGTTCAGCCATACGCATCATTCGTTTCTGATGCTCAGCCTTAACCCCATTTAAATCAACCGTCAGGCGCACCTTGCTTTTTGTCTGATGTGACCACATCGTCTGCACCAAAAGCTGCAACGCATCCAACCCTTCATTACGATATTCCAACAAACGATCAGCATCTGGGCACTGCACATCTACCCACAATGACACCGAATCATCTTCATCACTGGGTGGAATAGAACGGCTTACAACAATCGGTTTATACCCCATGCGCGTAAGAATACCGTACGTATATTCCACCGCGAGTGCTGCCCCTTCAACTTCGGGTTCCAGCATTTCGTAGCCACCAGCCATATCAGCTTGCGATCCATCTATCTCATTTTCCGTCATACTGGCATCATAAAACACAACAATCCTATTAAGAATCAAAATAAAATTGCTGTGCCACACAATTATTTTTTATTCTTATCGTCTGTATTTGGCTTATTTAAATTGGTTTTTGCCCGAATTTTGGATTTTGGAGGCGGCGCAAGCTGTGCTATTGGAGCACTCGCCCCAGCTACACTTGGCTTACCCCCACCCCCAACTGTCGCCACGCCATATTGAGCACGCGCCTTATCCATCATCGGCTTAGTCAAATAATATTGAGCCACACCCAATAAATTGCTCACAATCCAATAAATACCCAAACCGATTGGAGTAGAAAGCATGAAGAACCCAAACATCATTGGTGTCATCCACTGCATCATCTGGTTCGTCTGTGACATTTGTGGGTTTGTGGTCGGCTGCATCATCAGATTATTCGACAATTTTTTATTTACAAAAACCAGATTCGTCT
>CAZLOF010000523.1:0-3822 GCA_964560745.1 uncultured Thermoflexus sp. | reverse complement strand
GTTATGGTCATGGCAATCATATTGCTGGCATCATTGGAGGGAATGGCAGTGCTTCACAAGGCAGGTATGTAGGGGTTGCCCCGGGTGTAAGCCTGATTAACGTAAAAGTAAGTAATGACGATGGGAGTGGGCGCACCTCGCGGATTGTGGCTGGCATGCAATGGATTTTGCAAAACCGCGAGCGCTATAACATCCGCGTGGTTAATTTTTCGATCAATAGTGGCGAATACGAATCGTATCAAAATAACCCCTTGACGGCGGCTGCCGAAATTTTGTGGTTTAACAAAATTGTGGTGGTTGTTTCGGCAGGGAATAAAGGCAATGGTAATTTATACCCACCGGCCAACGATCCATTTGTCATTACGGTTGGAGCGGTAGATGATAAAGGCACAGGCGAGATTAACGATGACACAATCCCGCCGTTTTCAGCGTATGGTGTCACTGCCGAAGGCATCGCAAAACCCGATTTGGTCGCACCCGGGGTCAATATTATCGGTTTGCGCACCAATCAAAATAGCCGCTTGTCACAACTTCACCCTGACCACAACGTTTCTGATTATTATTTTCGTATGTCGGGCACATCGATGGCGGCCCCAATGGTCGCCGCTGCTGCCGCTTTGTTGCTGCAAAACGAGCCAGAGCTAACCCCCGATCAAGTGAAATTTCGTTTGCTGAAAACTGCACGCGCATTTGGCAACCCGGCCCAAACTGGCGCTGGTTATTTAGATGTGTATGCGGCCTTGAACACCCGCACCAACGAAAGCGCCAATGTTGGGTTAATGCCAAGTCGGTTACTTGCTACAGGTGATCAACCTGTTAACAGTTCTGTCAGTTGGAACAGTGTGAGTTGGAACAGTGTGAGTTGGAACAGTGTAAGCTGGAATAGCGTGAGTTGGAACAGCGTAAGCTGGAATAGCGACCATTGGGATTCACCTTGAGATAGACCAATGTCATTGCAACTTTTCTGCAACATAAATATGTCTTTTGAATGAGGTAGTCGCCTTTTGTTTTTCTTATGATTTTTTCTATTTCAATTTGTAATGGCGTGGCGATGATAAGTTAAGAAAAGGCCTTATCGTTACACCAGAATCGTCGTTTTTAAACAATCGTTTTATCTTTTTTATCCAGAAACGGCAAACCTGCCGAAAGGCAGCGACGCAAAGTTACGGGTCTAAACGTATCGTATGTAATACGCATGATCGCCGAACCGCCTAGGTATCTATGAATAATAAGCTTCATCGTTGGACACTCTTGGCTGGATTAATGATTGTGGTATTGGTGGTATCGCCCTTAGGCGTGCCCAATAATCATTTAAATCGTTTGTTCGATTTAGTCTTACACCCGCAACTAAAGCATTTAATGGCGCAGGCCGATCCGCTCAAGCAAGTTGAAGTGATTGTGCAAAAACAGCTTGGCGTGGCCCCTCATGCGCTCGAGGATAAGATTGTGCAGCAAGGCGGGCGTGTGACGCTCGACTTATCGATCATTAATGGCTTTGCGGCGGTCGTCCCGATCCATTCATTGCGCACTTTGGCGGCATTGCCGGGGGTGAAGTGGATATCGCCGGATGGCGATATAAGGCTGAGTGATATGCATGAAGCAGCGCAAACCTATAAAGTTTATTTGCCGCTTGGGTTGCGGAATAGCGCTAAACCAACCATGGCGACCAGCACTCCCACGCGGCAAACCTCTGGCCCAGTTGTCAGCTTTACACCGGGGTCATTTACCGCCACCCCCATGCTCGATACTTCGGGTGGGGGGAGTATCACCAATACGCCTACTCCAACCCGTGGCGTTGCTACAGCAACCCCAACCTCAACGGCAACGCCAACGGCTTCAGCGCCGATTACGCCAACGGCTACGGTCACATCACCTATGCCGCTTAATCGCACGTTTTATCGTGCCATTAATCTGGGCGGGCCGGCAGTTATTATTGATGGTCGCGCTTGGGAAGGCGAGGGCGCGAGTGGTGTAACATGGTCGAGCGAAAAATATCAACAAGCGGCTGGCATCGTGAAAAACGCGGATAGCAATATGGAAACCATGTTGCGAACCGGTGTGCGCGACGTGAAAGGCAACACCCGAATTAATATTCAAAATGTGCCTTATGGCATTTATGATGTTATTTTATATAGCTGGGAATATGGCTCGCCACAAGCCTTTAATATTGATATTGAGGGGCGTTTGGCGCAGGCCAATGTGCGCAATAGCCCCACTGGCGAATGGCAAAAACTTGGCCCCTATCGCGTTTTGGTGATGGATGGCGTTTTAAACATTAACAGCAGTGGTGGTTATGCTAATTTGGCTGGGGTTGAAATTTGGAAGGTTGAAATGGCCGAAGAACCATCACCCGCCGCCAATTGCTATTCGCTGCCACGCACCAGTTGGCGGGCAAGCAGCTCGGTTACATCGGTTGTCGGCGACTTCCCCGCTTCCAATGCCATTGATGCCGATATTCGCACCCGTTGGGCGGTCGATACGCAAGTCGAAGGCACATGGTTTCAGATCGATCTTGGCGCAATGCGGTCATTTGATACGATTGAATTTGACTCTGGCAAATATTCGGCCCGTGATTTTAAATTTCAAACGGCGGCTGTCGATAATGATTGGGATAGGCAACCTGTCATTGTCACCGCGCAAGGCGGCGGCATTTCAACCATCGCTTCGCCGCCGCGCACTGCGCGATATTTGCGGCTGACTTTAACCAGCACGATGCCCAATGCAAATTGGAGCATTTATGACTTCGGGGTGTTTGATTGTGCGGCGTTGCCTTCGACCAGTCACAACCAAAATGCTTATAGCAACGCCATTGGTCTAAACAAAGCCCGTCAAGATGCCCCCTATTTACAAGGCCAAGGCATTGGCGTGGCGGTGCTTGATAGTGGTATCAACGATACATCGGATTTAACCACCATGATTGGGACTAACCGGGTGCTTGTGAGTGTGCGGGTAAATGATGATGTCAATCAAACCCCTGATGATGGTTATGGGCATGGCAATCATATTGCTGGGATTATTGGCGGCAATGGCAGTGCCTCAATGGGTAACTATGTGGGTGTGGCTCCCGGGGTAAGCCTAATTAACGTAAAAGTGAGCAATGATGATGGTAGCGGGCGCACCTCGCGCATCGTGGCGGGCATGCAGTGGATATTGCAAAACCGTGATCGCTACAATATTCGTATTGCTAACGTGTCGTTGAATGGCGCTGCTTATGAGTCATATCAAACCAGCCCATTGGCTGCGGCGGCTGAGATTTTGTGGTTCAACAAAATTGTAGTAGTGGTTTCGGCAGGCAATAAAGGTATTGGTAATTTGTTTCCACCTGCCAATGATCCTTTTGTAATTACTGTCGGTGCCGTAGATGACAGAGGCACGCCCGATACGAATGACGACATCGTGCCAACATTTTCGGCCTATGGCGTAACCGCCGAAAATGTGGCAAAGCCCGATTTAATTGCGCCCGGGGTCAATATTGTGGGGTTGCGTGCCAACCAAAATAGCCGTTTGTCTCAATTACACCCATCTCATAATGTTGACGATGCTTATTTTCGAATGTCGGGCACATCGATGGCGGCTCCAATGGTAGCGGGCGCGGTGGCTTTGTTATTACAAAATGAACCAGACCTTACCCCTGATCAAGTGAAATATCGTTTGGTAAAGACCGCACGTCCATTTGGTAACCCTACCCAAACTGGGGCCGGTTATTTAGATCTATATGCGGCAATTAATACCCGCACCAATGAAAGCGCTAACACAGGGCTGAGGCCCAGCAATTTGCTAACCACTGGTAATCAACCCATCACCAGCACCGTAAGCTGGAAC
>CAZLOF010000522.1:0-3826 GCA_964560745.1 uncultured Thermoflexus sp. | reverse complement strand
GGCATACACGCCGTCATACACAATATTGTCATACAACTCATCGGTCAGCAAAATGGCCTGATTGCCACGCATCCAATCCGCAATCATTTCAAGCTCGGCGCGGGTATACACCGAGCCGGTGGGGTTAGACGGCGAGCAGAGCAGAATCATGCGGGTATTGGCGGTGGTGTGCTGGTCGAGCATTTCGCGCGTCAGCTTAAACTCGGTTTCGATGCCAGTTGGAATGATGACGGGCGTGGCATCGGCAAGTTTCACCATTTCGGGGTAGCTTACCCAATACGGGGCTGGCACAATGACTTCGTCGCCGCTGTCGCACAATGCCATAATCGCCAAGAAAATCGCTTCTTTGCCGCCATTGGTCACAATGACATTTTGCCATTTGTAATCATATTCCGTTTGGGTCTTTAGTTTTGCCACAATCGCCTTACGCAACGGCATGGTGCCGCCAGCCGGCGTATATTTGGTTAAATTGGTATTGATGGCATCATGGCCTTGATCTTTGATAGCGCTAGGGGTCGGGAAATCTGGCTCACCTGCGCCAAATGAAATGACAGGAATACCGGCAGCACGCATCTCGGCAACTTTGCCCTCAACGGCTTGGGTGGCAGATGCCGCGACCCGTTGGGTGCGTTTGCTGGTGCGAATTGGGATTTGGTTTGCGTTACTCATGGGGCGCGAGTATACAATTAAGCGCACAATCGTTACACGACTAAAATCGCCACGCTATCGTGACAATTTGACCAAAGGCATAAACGACTTAACTTGGGCCGATTGGGTGCTTAAGCGCAACAACGTAATCGAATAAGGCGCAAAGGTATAGTCACGCAACACCGTTTGCCCATTTTGGCTTTGGCTTACAAAAGGCACTGGCGGGGCATTCGATAAATCATCAGACGGCGCAGCGACACCATTGTAAATTGCTGCGGTATCGTCAAGGCCAGTTGAGCGCAGGGTAAAAGCATCACCCGCGTTAATAAACAATGGCCCCAATGCCCCTTGAACGGTGATATTACTGCTGATATTATTGCTGGTTTTATTAATCGCCAACAGCGTAATCGCCCCATCAACCGTATGACCCGCATAAACCGATAATTGGTTGGCGGCGCTAAACGAATGAGACACCCCCAACATCGCTGACCCAAACTTGCCCCATATCGGCAAAACATAATAGGCCGGGGTGCGTTGCAATTGATGATCGATGCGAATAAGCCCAAAATCAGTATCAGTAATATCATCCCCCGAAGCCATATTCCATTGATTCGCCATACCATAGCCCTGCGCAGCCATTTGCCCAATGCTATCGGCCATAAACAAAGCATAGGCCGTCGTTACATGCAATTTGTTGGTTTGGGGCAGCGTGGCACGGGTGGCGAGGCTATATTGTGTCACCGCAATCGGAATCGTTTTGTTAGGCGCAAAAGTGGTCATGGCTCGATCAATATCGGTTTTGATAGCTTGCCAAGTGCCAAATGACGGCGTAATAATCTGCTGCCCCGTGCTGGCAATTGGGGCTGCGTCGTTAAATGGAAAATGATGAATGGTGTAAAACCCCATCACATCCCCAGCCCCAGCAATCACCTTATTGCCCCAATTGTTATATTGGGTTTGGCTGATCCAACCCACTGCGCCCAGTTGAATGCTTGAATCGACGGCTTTCATGGCCGTATTAAAGTCAATAAAGCCATCGCGATGGTTTACGCCGACGCCTTTGCCTTTTACATACTCATCCGCGTCACAAGTCCAATAAATTTCCCAACCCGATGCAATACAATTTTTATTGCCATAAAGCTCATTGCCCACTTGCCACCACTGCACACCCAACGGTTCGGTATAACCGCGTATAGCACGCAATTGCGCCCAACTCCCAACCGTTTGCCAATCGAAACCGTTCTGGTCAAGCCCAATGCTGGTGTTATCCTCAATACGACCATTAAAAAAAGCCACTAATGCGGCAGCTTCTTTGGCTGTGCCATTGGGGTTTACCGTCCACATCAAATTGCTGTTGGTGGCTTTGGCCAAACCAAGATAATCGCTCGGTCGCGCCGCCCAAAACCAAGCATCACCACAAGACTGCGTCTTGGGTTGATTAATCCCCAATTCACAACTCAGCCAACCATATTGATTGCCCCAACTGCTGCCCGGGGCACGTAACAGGGTCACACCAGTCGCTTTTACCCGCTGCTGAAATTGGTCATTCGCCAATCGATCGGTTTTCTCGCTACCGATCCACGCCGGCAAATTGCTACCCAACAAATTGGGGTTAAATGAACCAATCGCCTGATTGGCATAAATGGTAATTTGATTATCGGCATCTGGCGATTGCCGATGAGTATCAGACGCAACGGATGCACTTAATTGAGGCGAAGCAGTTAACAACAATAACAATAACCCTAAGGTTATGCCACCGAATCGGCAATAGCGGCCATTTTTCATCGTTTCACCTATTGCCTCCATTGTGTTGCAAGCGTATCGAGGTTGATGCAAGGTTCCTGCTTGAATCGCCAATATCCTCTTAAGAATTGGGAATAAATTCCTAAGGTGTAATGTCAAAATCAGTATATGGCCTCTTAAATTAAGGTCTCATATACTGATTTTGACGTAAATTTATTTTATTTTTCTCGTTTTTTAATTAACTATTGTTGGTAAGTGAATTAAAAATATCACCAACCACATTGCCCGCCGATGCGGTTTTGCCCTCAGCCGTTGGCATATATTGCCGAATGGCTCCGGCCAATTTCGCCATAGGCATCGTTTGCAGCCACACCCGACCCGGGCCGGTGAGGGTTGTAAAAAATAAGCCCTCGCCACCAAATAACAAGTTCTTAAAGCCCTTCACCATTTCAATATCGTAATGCACCGTCGGCTCAAACATGGCAACATGACCAGTATCGACCTTCAAGCGCTCGCCTTGTGCCAAGGTATATTCGACAATTTCGCCGTCGAAACAGGCAAAAAATGTGCCTGGGCCATCAAATTTTTGCAGCACAAAACCTTCGCCGCCAAACAACCCTGCCCCCAATTGTTTGCGAAAATGAATCGATAAATTAACGCTTTTTTCAGCAACCAAAAATGAGCCTTTTTGCGCGATCATCGTTTGCCCAGCCGCAAGGTTAATCGGCACAATTTTGCCCGGAAAATCGCTGCTAAATGCAATCATGGCATTGTCACGCTCAGCGACATAATCAACCACAAACAGCGACTCGCCGGTAAATGTGCGCTTAAACAAACCACCCAGCCCGCCCCCCATGTTGGTGTTCATATTGACATAATCACTCATCCACGACATTGCGCCGGTTTCAGAATAAAAATGTTGACCACGTTGCATATTTAAGATAACGGCTTGTAAGGTTGTGCCGACCACCTTGAAATTTGCGCCATTCATGGTTTTTCCAGCCAATGCCACATTGGGGTCTGGCATATCGAGGCGTTGCCCCGCAATATTTGTATAAGACTCTGACATTAAATAACCTCCGAATGTTATATGATACGTGTCGATTTAATTTTAGTTGCAAAAAATATCTTGCTGACCTCAGAAAAATATAAAAATGCGTTGGTTGCTGATTTCACTATCGCTATGCAAGGGCGATAGTGAAATCAGCCTTTCCTCACGGTTTATCCTCCATCGAAGACAGTTCGTTTCACTATCTTCAATTTTTTCTAAGTATATTTATCTAACATGGATAATATCTTGTTCCAATGACGTATCTTCTCAATAAACAGTAGAAATTAAAAAAAATTGCCGAAATTTGTAAGGGTCAAAATGATAGCATAACCGTCAATTCGAGAGAAGCGAGAAATATTTGCATAACATACGCTTTTATCCGAC
>CAZLOF010000521.1:2812-3826 GCA_964560745.1 uncultured Thermoflexus sp. | reverse complement strand
CCCATCAGGTGTTGTGTATTACCCATTTGCCACAACTCGCTAGCTTTGGCGATGCACATTTTATGGTCGAGAAACAACAAGTGGGGCAACGCACCCGCACCAATACCCTTAAACTCGAAGACCTGCGCCGCCAAGAAGAATTGGCGCAAATGCTCGGCACCAGCGGCAGCACCGGTTTACAAGGGGCGGCGCAGTTGTTGGATGAGGCGACGAGTTATAAGAAGAAGCCATGAGCCATGAGCCGTGAGCCGTGAGCTTAATGCTTGGATAACTCACGGCTCATGGCTCATGGCTCATGGCTCATGGCTTCAATTTATGAACACATTTCGACAACAATTAGCCCAACCGGGCATCATCATTGCGCCGGGCGTGAGTGATGCCTATATGGCCCGAATGGTGCAAGCGGCGGGCTTTGAGACGATTTATATCAGCGGGGCGGGCATCGCCAATTCGTTGCTGGGTGTGCCCGATTTGGGGCTGACGACAATGACAGAGATGGTCGATCAGATCAGCCGCATTTGTGAGGCAACAACGCTGCCAGTAATCGCTGACGCCGATAATGGCTTTGGCAATGTGCTAAATGTGCAGCGGGCCGTGCGGGCCTATGAACGGGCAGGCGTGGCGGCCATGCATATCGAAGATCAAGTGATGCCAAAACGCTGCGGACATTTTAATGGCAAAGATGTGATACCGGCTGAAGAATATGTTCAGAAACTGCGGGCAGCGCTCGATGCCAGACGCGACCCTGATTTTGTCATCATCGCCCGCACCGATGCCCTTGCCACGCATGGCTTTGATGAGGCGGTGCGGCGGGCGCGTTTATATGCCGAAACGGGGGCCGATGTGATTTTTGTCGATGCGCCAACGACGCTCGAACAAATCAGCCAATTACCAAAATTAATTGATAAGCCAATGCTGTTTAATATGGTCGAGGGCGCAAAAACACCGCTATTTAGTCATGCTGAGTTGGCCGCATTTGGCTATAAGATTGTCATTCACCCCAGCTTGCTGAAT
>CAZLOF010000521.1:486-2802 GCA_964560745.1 uncultured Thermoflexus sp. | reverse complement strand
GGTGGCCGCCAAAGCCACCTTAGCGGCGTTGCAAACACTCAAGTCTGAAAAATCAAGTGCGCCGATTGTGCCGCACATGCTCAATTGGGCCGATCGCCAACAGTTGGTAGGGTTGCCAGAATTTGAGGAAATTGAGCGAAAGTATAAGAGTTGATAGTGATAGTTGATAGTGATAGTATTACCATTAACTATCAACTATCAACTATCAACTATCAACTATCAACTATCCTACGCGCTCTTTTTACGCCGTGAAGCGATGATGGGAACCAGCACCGCAATGACGCACAAAGCAAGCATGGCTGCGGCCATTGGACGTTGAAAGAAAATGGTGGGGTCGCCACGCCCGATCGAAAGCGCACGCCGAAATTCTTGCTCGACCAGTGGCCCCATTACCACCCCCAAAATAGCGGGAGCAATGGGAATGCCATGCCGTGTCATAAAGAAAGCGATGAGACCAAGCGCGATCAAGATTAGCATATCGACAGTGCCACCATTTTGCGCCAACACCCCAACCAATGCAAACATCAAAATGCCTGAAAACAAAAGAGGCTTGGGGATATCGAGCATCTTGACCCACAAACCAACCAGCGGCAAGTTTAAGATCAAGAGCAGCAAATTGCCAATATACAAACTGGCAATCAGGCCCCACACCAAGGTGGGGTTTTTGTCAAAAAACAAAGGGCCGGGGTTAAGACCATATTGTTGCAGCGCAGCCAACATCACGGCAGTTGTGCCAGAGCCGGGGATGCCAAGCGCCAATAATGGAACCATTGCACCGCCTGCCGCCGCATTATTGGCAGCCTCTGGGCCAGCCACCCCTTCAATTGAGCCTTTGCCAAATTCTTCTGGGGTTTTTGAACTGCGCTTTTCAAGGTTATAGCTGAGAAAAGTCGCAACAGTTGCACCAGCACCCGGCAAAACACCCACAATAAATCCCAAAATGCTACCGCGTATCCAACTTGGGATACTACGCCGCCATTCTTCACGATTCATCATCAGTGTGCCGATGGTTTTAATTACCTCGTCTTGGCTATTCTTGCCCGTGCCAGCATTCCACAATACTTCGCCTACCGCAAATAACCCAACCGCTGCCGCGACAACCTCGACCCCGTTTAACAGCTCTGGAACCCCAAAGGTAAAACGGGCCTGACCGGTTTGCAAATCGATACCGATCATGCTGATGCCAAGGCCAAGCACAGTAGCGAACATGGCTTTGGGGGCGCTATCACCACCCAACCCAGTTACTGCGGTTAAGGCCAATAACATAATGCCAAAATATTCAGGTGCGCCGATCAGCACTGCAAAATCGGCTAAAACCCGTGCCAATAACATGAGGCCAATGGTGGCAATGGTGCCAGCCACAAATGAACCAATCGCCGCTGTAGCTAAGGCCGCCCCACCCCGCCCACGGCGCGCCATCTCATAACCCTCAAGCGCTGTCACAACACTGGCACTTTCGCCCGGTGTTTTCACCAAAATACTGGTGGTGCTGCCGCCATACATCGCGCCATAATAGATGCCACCAAACATAATAAAAGCGCTGGTTGGGTTAAGCCCAAAGGTTAACGGCAATAACAGCGAAATGGTCAACGCTGGGCCGATGCCCGGTAATACACCAATTGCAGTGCCAAGCACCACGCCAATTAAGCCAAATAGCAGATTTTCAGGAGTCAGCGCAGTGCCAAATCCGGTAATAAGATTAGAAAAAATGTCCATTATTAAAATAATAAAAAATTAAAGTTTGATCTAACCTAACTTAATTCGCAAAGCATAGTTAAACGCAATATATACTAATAAAGGCAATAATATCGAAACAGCGATATCGCGCTTATAGTGACGGCTACCAAAAATCCAGGTTTGACCATAAACAAGCAGCGGGGTTGCAATCAAAAAGCCAATAATCGGTTGTGCAATGGCATAAAAAATCAATAATGCAGCCGACATGCCAAATGTGCGCCAATCCACGACTTCTAGCTCATCTTGAGGCAAACCGGCCTGTTGCTTATTACGAGTCGAAATCGCCAGCCATACCCCGCTTAATACCATCAATATACCAATACCAATTGGGAAAGCACGTGGGCCAATCGTAGCACTACTACCGGCTTGGTTAATCATATTCGCTCCCAATAAATAAAGCACACCTAAAACGATAATAAAAATAGCAACACGGAAATCATTCTTCATAAAAAAATAGAAAAGTGGGAAGGGGGGTGTAATAAATTTTTAGTGTCAAACACGGTGGATTTATAAATTTTTTTTGGATTTTTTAAGCATTTTATGCCTTTTTTCAGCTCACAATGGCAAACATGGACGATG
>CAZLOF010000521.1:0-476 GCA_964560745.1 uncultured Thermoflexus sp. | reverse complement strand
CGATAATAACAAGAGCAACACGGAAATCATTCTTCATAAAAAAAGAAAAAAGTGCAAAGTGCGAAGAATAAAGTGTAAAGTATCACCCTCGTTACTTTACACTTTATTCTTCGCACTTTGCACTTTTTAAATTATTTGAGCACGCCAATCGTAGTCAAGACATCCTTGAATACTTTATCTTCAGACTCAATAAATTTACCATAAGCCTCACCGGTTAAAAACAAGTCATCCCAATTGTTCTTTACCAAGGCTTCTTTCCAGGATTTGGTTTCACGCATCTTGCTGAGCATGTCGATCATGGCTTTTTGAGTCGCCGCATCAGTGCCCGGGGCCGCCACGACACCACGCCAATTGCTGATCGTGACATCATAACCCGATTCTTTAATGGTAGGGGTTGAATCACCCGGCAATTTCTTTTCACTGCTAATTGCCAAGAAGCGCATTTTGCCAGCCTTTACTTGCTCACTCCACTCAGT
>CAZLOF010000520.1:0-3837 GCA_964560745.1 uncultured Thermoflexus sp. | reverse complement strand
CGATGAATCGCACGGTCAAGCAAATCGCCCAACACTATATACGCCCCGCCCACCAAGCCAATGTGCCAGAGGGGATGCTCAACCGTATCGAGGCTGGCATACGGGCCTTTGACCCCTGTCTCAGTTGCTCGACCCATGCTTTGGGGCAAATGCCATTGCATGTGTCGGTATTAGATGCCAGTGGGCAAGTGGTGAGCGAGAAAGTGCGATGAAAGTGGTGATTGGTTATGGCAGCACCTTGCATTCTGATGATGCGGTGGGCTGCCGCGTGGCCGAAATAGTACAGGCATGGCAATGGCCCGATGTGTGGGCCATTGCCGCGCCACAATTATTGCCCGAACACGCGGCGGCCTTGGCGCAAGCCAAGCTTGCGGTGTTTGTAGATGCCATCGATGACCCAGAGGCCAATGGCTGCGGCATCGATCGCCTCACGCCCAATCTTGCGCCCGATGCCGCACCCGCTTCAAATCACTTTAACAGCCCCCAAAATTTATTGGCGCTGACGCACAAACTGTTTGGCGTTGCGCCGATGGCTTATCAAGTGGCGATTCCGGGGCGCAATTTTGGCTTGGGGTTCGGGCTGTCATCGGTGGCGGCGCATGGTATCGAGACGGCGTTGTGGGCGGTGAAGGGATTGTGCGCAATGGCTTAAATTATGAGCTTGCGCTGCCATAATGCCGCACGGCGAAGCGCCAAAACCATACACAGCTTGTAAATGATACCACTGTAAAGCCAATCCCATACAAGGCTGTCCACAAATTGAGGCGACCCAATAAAGCCTCGGCAGGCACGGTCGAAATAAACGCCACCGGCACAATAAACGAAATCACGATACGCATTGGTGCTGGGTAGGCGCTGGCGGGGTGACGGCCCGTCTCTAACAAGCCAAAAAATAACTCGGTCAGGTTGTTGATATTCACAATCCAAAATGCGCTGCTGGCAAGCATGATGACAAGCGAATACATCATTAACATGGCGGTGATAAATAGGCTAATGCAACTGAGCCATTGCCCAAGCGTGGGGGACCACTGCAATTGTTGCAAGGCATAGCCAATAATCACCAACCCCGACACTGCCGTAAATAAACGGTCAAATTTAAAACGCCGAAAAGTGGCGTGCATTTGCGAGTTGATGGGTTTGGTTAGAATAAAATCCATCGTGCCTTTACGAATGTGCTCGCCAAGTTCGCGGGTATTGGGCCACAAAAATGCGTCGTTAATGCCCCAGCCAATATACACCAGCCCAATCACGATCAAGGCTTCATAAAAGCTCCAGCCGCCAATATTATCGGTAAAGGCGAATAAAAAGGCAATGCCAGCCACGCCCCACACCAAATCAACCGCGCTCATCAACAATGCGCCTATAAAATTGGCGCGATATTCTAAATCGATGGCAAGGCTCGATTTGACAAACAAGGATAATAATTTGAAATAACGCATTTTAAAAGGATGAAGGATGAAGGATGAAATGATAGACCTTCATCCTTCATCCTTTGCTTCAGGCTCCCACCGCGCCATAGCTGCGCAAACCGGCCCGCCATAGCAAGCGCGAGCCAATAAACATGGCGATAATCCAAACTGACGACACCGCCAGCCCAAAGACAATACGATCGGGTGTGGCGCGCCCGATCAGAATCTCGACCGGCAAGCCGATGCTGATTTGAAAAGGCAACCATTGGGCAATGGCTTGGGCTTGGGGTGGCAGCAACGACATCGGCAGCAAAAAACCGCCCAACAAAGTTTTGGCGAACCACCATACATCATGAATCCGTTGCACTTGCGTTGTCCAAAATGCCAACGTGCCAGCAATGTATTGCGCCAAAAATTCAAACCCGAAGCCGATGATAATGACGAACGCGAACAACAGCAAATTAAGCGGACGAATATCGAATTGTTGACCCGGGATGAGCAAGGCGATGACACCCACCACCACGCCGATGATGATGGCGTTGTATAAGCGCACGGCAACCACTTTGGTAAAGATGTGATGGGCAAAATCGAGCGGGCGCAGCAAAAACGGCGATAACTCGCCGGTGCGGATGCGGTCTTCGATATCGTGAATGATCCAGACAAAGTTGATACGCCGCACCCATGCCACCGCTAAATAATAGGCCACAAAGGCATTTTCGTCAAAGCCGTTTAGACTACGGCCTTTGGCAATATTGAGCCACACCCCCAGCATAATGAACGGAAAAGTGCCGCTGAGAAACCATAAAATAAGCTCGGCGCGGTATTCAATTGCCAATGACCAATTGGCCTTGAGCAAACGTGGGTAGGCGCGTAGGGCGGTAAACATTGGTTGAGTTAGAAATACCTCATCAGTACAATAAAACACATAGCACTTGGTCGAATAAAATATAGATCTTTACTCTAAATCACGCTTCCATTGCTCATAAATTTTAGTAATCGACTCAAGACTTTGAAGCAAGCTTAGCATTTTCTCCTCTCCTAGACTGTCATTAATCTGGCGATAGATTACTAACGCTGCCTCGTATTGCTCCCGACTAATTGCGTATTCAGCTAACCTTTTATATATATCCCCAAGTGACCTCAGCACATCCGCCGTGCTGCGCCGGTCATTGATTTTATTGTAAATTTCTAATGCCGCTTCATATCGCCTTCGGCCTATCATATATTCGCCCGACCTTACATATACCCCCCCAAGTGATCTTAGCGCATGGGCCTCGCCCAAATTGGACTTGATCGCACGATAAAGTTCTAATGCTTCTTCATAATGATTTCGACCTATCGTGTATTCCCCCGACTTCACATGTTCATGCCCAAGTGAGAGCAGCGTATTTGCTTCCCCAAGACGAGATTTGATTGTGCGATAGATCACTAATGCTTCTTTATATTGTTCCCGACCAATCGCATCCATTGCCAAGCTAACATTTATATCTCCAAGGGACCTAAGAGCATTAGCTTCGCCAAGGCGAAAATTAATCTTACGAAAGATATCTAAAGCTGCCTCATATTGTTCCATCCCTATTCTGTATTTTCCTAACAACATATACACATCTCCCAATGACCTCAGAGTATTCGCCTCGCCGCGCTTATTACTAAACTCCCGATAGATTTTTAATGCTGCTTCATATTGCTTTTGTCCATTTATATACCTATCCAACTTGACATACACATCTCCTTGCGATTTCAATGCATTTGCCTCTCCTAGGCGATTATGGATTTCTCGATAAATTATTAATGCTGATGCGTAATTTTCTTGAGCTAATTCGTTCTTATCTAACTTTACATGTACATCACCTAGTGCCCTTAATGTGTTAGCTTCACCTAGTCGATCATTAATCTCACGACAAATTGCTAATGCTGCCTCAATCTGCTTCCGGCCAGCCATATATTCATCCAACCGTACATTCACATTCCCTAATTCCCTTAGTGTGTTAGCCTCACCTAACCGGTTATTGACCTCGCGATAGATCGTTAATGCCGCCTCATATTGTTCCCGACTTCGTGGGTATTCGTCTAGCCTGAGAAATACGTCCCCAAGCGAATGCAGTGCGTTCGCCTCACCCAGCCGGTCATTGATCTGGTAATAGATTGCTAATGCCATCTCATACCTCTCCTGCCCAGTGACGTATTCAGCTAATTTCACATGCACGTCCCCGAGCGAAAGCAGCGCGTTTGCCTCACCCAGCCAGTTGTTGATCTCGCGATAGATCGCTAATGATGCCTCATACCGATCCCGTCCGGCTAGGTATTCAGCTAACCTCACATGCACGTCCCCGAGCGATCTTAGTGCGTTCGCCATCAAATTTTGATTTTGAGGCAAAATATGGGTTATAGCACGATTAAGGAAATCTTGTGCTTTTTGCGTTTGGTC
>CAZLOF010000519.1:0-3847 GCA_964560745.1 uncultured Thermoflexus sp. | reverse complement strand
GTGTAGGTTGCGAAATCGGCAAAACCCTTTTTAAAACAATCGCTTTATTTACTCGCAATCAGAATTTGTAAGGTGTGGCTGAGCACCCGTACGGCCCGTTCAAATTCGGCAATTTCGATATGTTCGATAGGCGTATGATCAAGTGATGAATCGCCCGGGCCATACGCCACGACCGGACAATTCCAAATTGGCCCCACCACATTCATGTCCGAGGTGCCAGATTTGTCTTTAAAGGCTGGGCGCATTTTTTCGCTACGAATGGCATCGAGAAAAGCCCGCGCCAATGTGCTATCTTTGGCCGAACGATAGGCCGGCTCAAAGCCCAAAAATTTCATCGAACATTCGGGCGAGCCACCCATTGGCGAATCGCCACTGTTCGATTGTAATTGATAGGTCGCAATTTCACGCCCCATTGCCTGCGGGTTCATCTCTAACGGCAAACGCAGTGCCAGCCGCACGTCACACCATTCTTTTAATCCATCATCCCCCGATGTAATTTTGCGAATCGAGGGCAAAATGCGGTCAAATGCCTTGGCTTTTCCTTCGTTATAGCGTTCGGCAAAGCCATTGACCCAATTCCAAAGCCCAATGGCGGCCTCGCTTGGGTTGGCCCCCGGAATCGATGTGTGCTGCGATTCACGCTCAAAATGAGCATCGACCAACAAACGACCTTTATAGCCCAATGTCACCGCGTTGGTGCCGCTTGGCTCGCCAATAATACACATTTCGGGTTTGTAGCTGCGGGCCACATAACGCGCCCCTTTCGCCGTAGCCGATTCTTCTTCGACCGCCCCAATCACCACCAATTGCCAATCGGCTGAGGGCAAACGCAACATTGGGCGACCATCGTCGCTTTTGCGGCCTGTATCAAAAGCCGCCGCCGCCGCTAAAATAAAGGCACACAATGGGCCTTTGGCATCAACCGACCCGCGCCCATACAACACATTGCCTTCATAGCGAATGGGCACATCGCCACCGACGGTATCCATGTGCCCCAACATCACCAGTTGGCGGGTGCCATTGCCAATTACCCCAACAGCATTGCCAGCCGCATCGATATGCGACTTAAAACCGCGTTTATGCATTTCATCGCGCAAAAATTCGGCCACATGGCGCTCTTGCCCACTCAACGACGGTATTCGTACACATTGCTCTAAAAATTCGATCATTTTGTTCTAATTATAAGGAGTGAAAAGTGCAAAGTGGAGAGTAGAAAGTGGCAAGTGCTAAGTGCTAAGTTTATAACTCCAAGCGAAAACTATAATAATAAATCGAACTTACTTACCTAGCACTTTTTACTTTTCACTTTCTACTTTCCACTTTGCACTTGCTACTTGCCACTTGCCACTTGCCATTCCTTATAATTAAGGCATGTCAAACCTAAAAACGCTCGCATTAAATTATCTCGATCAAGCTCAACCCGCACTCAATGACATCGCCATCGATATTTGGCATCACCCCGAAATCGGATTACAAGAAAAATATGCCTCGCAACGCTTGGCCGATGTTTTGGCCGAAGAAGGTTTTGAGGTTGAAACGGGGGTTGGGCAAATGCCAACGGCTTTTGTAGCAAGTTGGGGTGAAGGCGACCCAACCATCGGCATTTTGGGCGAATATGACGCATTGCCGGGTTTGTCGCAACAAGTTTGCGCCGACAAAGCCCCCGTTGTAAACGGCGGCCCCGGGCATGGTTGTGGGCATAATTTGTTTGGCACTGCCAGCATGGGCGCCGCCATCGCTCTGCGCCGCGCCATGCAAGCCACCAAAACACCCGGCAAAGTGGTGTTTTATGGCTGCCCAGCCGAAGAAACCTTGGTCGGCAAAACCTTTATGGCCCGCGCAGGGGTGTTTAATCAACTCGATGCGGCATTGGCATGGCACCCGGCCAATGTCAATACCGTTTCATTGGCTGGCTCTAGCTTGGCCATGAACTCGTTTAAGGTAAATTTTTATGGCATGGCCGCCCACGCTGGGGCAATGCCTCACATGGGCCGTAGCGCACTCGATGGCTGTATGCTGATGGATGTGGGTGTCAACTATTTGCGTGAACACATCATCCCCGAAGCCCGTATTCATAGTGTCATTACCAGCGGCGGCGGCGCGCCCAATGTGGTGCCAGCCTATGCCCAAATTTGGTATTTTGTGCGTGCGCCCAAACGGCATCAGGTGGCCGAAATTTATGCGCGGGTGCTCGATATTGCCAAAGGCGCGGCTTTGATGAGCGGCACAACACATGATATTGAATTTTTGACCGGTTGCTACGAATTGCTAAATAATCGCACCATCGGCGAATTGATGCTAGCCAATATGCAGTCGTTGGGTGGCATTAAATTTGACGCTGCCGACTATGAATTGGCTCGAAAATTGCAAGCCAGCGTGCCCGCCGAAATGCGTTTGAGCGACACTGAGATGACCCTTAAACATCTTGCGCCCGGCACTACGGCCCAAGATTTGGGTGAGGTATTGTGCGAAAACGTGTTGGCCCCCACCACGCATCACGAAGTAATGCCCGGCAGCACCGAGGTGGCAGATGTCAGCCAAATTACACCCACTGGCAATTTGGTCACAGCCTGTTTCCCACATGGCACACCGGGTCACAGTTGGCAGCTCACGGCGGCGGTTGGTTCGGGGATTGGGCTAAAGGGCATGATGTTGGCCGCCCAAACGATGGCGTTGACGGCAGCCGATCTGATTAGCGATGCCGCAACCTTAGCCAAAGCCAAGGCCGAATTTGCGCTGGCGACAGGCGGGCGCACCTATGCAACACCGTTGCCAGACGGCGCTTTTCCGCATTAAATTAGCGGCATATTTATAGGATAGGGGCAGGTCTGTGACCCGCCCCTACCATTGCAATCGGCAAAACCACATTTATAAATTCATAGGCCAGTCGGCCAATAGCGCCCGTGTTTCTGCCACACCAGTTTGCCAAATAGCCAACATTTCGTCGTCACTGCGTTGATAATAACCGGCAAAATTACCATCGCCCAACAAGGCACGCGCCGCAACTGGGTCGAGTTGTTTGAGCAAATTAAGATCGACACGCGGTTTTTGCTCGCTGGGCATAGGCGCATGGGCAAGGCGTGTCCATGGAAAATTCTCCATCCACGACGCATGAGAAGCCAATGGATCAGTCGCCATCACCTTGGCCCATACTTGCGGGGCATTCCACCAATTGTGAAATTTAATGCGAATGCCCGGATGATCCATCATCCATTCGTCACACAAGGCGGCGGCAGGCGAATTGCCGCCATGCCCATTGACAATTAAAATACGTTTAAAGCCGTGCCGCGCCACTGAATCGAGCACATCACGCACAAGACTAAGATAGGTTTGCACACGCAAAGTAACCGTGCCGGGATACGCCATAAAATAGGGGGTGAGACCATAGGCCAGCACTGGAAAAACCGGTATGCCCAATGGCTCGGCGGCTTCGAGTGCCAGCCGCTCTGACAAAATACTATCGACACTGAGGCTAAGGTAAGCATGTTGTTCGGTGCTGCCCAATGCCAATACACAACGATCATCGTGCCGCAAATAGTTTTCAACTTGCATCCAATTCATATCACTTATTTTCATGATCTGGAACTATACTCGACCATGTAAAATCTAATGAGTTCATAAAACAAAAAGAACTCGGAGATGAAATAGAATGAAATCACTTACCCGCCGAAAATTTTTAACCGTATCATTGATGGCAGGTGTAGCATTGGCCGCGTGTGCCCCAGCGCCCACCCCAACCGCTGCCCCAAAGCCGACCGAAGCCCCTAAACCCGCTGCGCCCACCGAGGCCCCAAAGCCAACTGATGTGCCCAAGCCAACGGCTGTGCCGCCCACAGTTGCGCCAACG
>CAZLOF010000518.1:0-3853 GCA_964560745.1 uncultured Thermoflexus sp. | reverse complement strand
CCCGCGCCATCGCCGGGGCGTCGGTGACGTCGAGCGCCAGGGTCGCGATGCGCTGGCTGTCGGCGGCGACCCGCTGCAGCGCTTCGCGGCGCCTGCCGGAGACGGTCACTGCCGCCCCGGCCTCGGCCAGCGCGCGGGCCGCCGCCGCACCGATGCCGCTGCCGCCGCCGGTGACCCAGGCTTTCTGGCCGGCGAGCGGGCTCAAAGCGCGAACCGGTGCTCGGCGAGCTTGTGCCTCTCGACGAAGTCCCAGTCGTAGTCGACGCCGAGGCCCGGCCCGGTCGGCACCGGCACGCAGCCGTCCTTGCCCAAACCCGAAATCTGGTCGTCGTAGCCGCAGCGGTAGATCGGCGGCACCAGGTTGGGCATGTCCGGCCCGATCAGCGCCATCTCGTAGAAATGGGTGTTGCGCATCGCCGCCACGCAGGCGCGGTGCGCCGGGCCGCAGGCGTGGACCTGCACGTCGAGCCCCAGCGCCTCGCCGAGATGGGCGATCTTCATGACACCCGTGATGCCGAGGTCGTATTCCGGGTCGGTGTGGATCATGTCGCAGCCGCCGGCGATGGCGAAGGCGGCCTTCTGCTCCAGGCCGCGCACATGCTCGCTGACCAGCAGCGGCGTCCTCAGCTTCTCGCGCAGGATCTGGTGGCCGCGCACCGAGACGCTGGAATCGCGGTAGGGGTCCTCGTACCAGAAGCACTTCGCCTCGTCGCAGGCCTCGCCGACATAGAGCGCGTCGGCGAAGGTGCGCAGCTCGCAGCCCGGATCGACCATGATCTCCATCCTCGGGCCCACGGCCTTGCGCACGGCATGGATCACCGCCGCCTCGCGATGCTTGTCGCCGTCGTGCCAGCCATGGATCTTGAAGCCCCTGAAGCCGCGCTCGCGGCAGTCGAGAGCGAACTCGCCGAAGGCTTCCGGGCTGTCGAGGCCGCCCGGCTCGTCCTGGCCGTGATGCGTGCTGGCATAGGTCGGCAGCCGGCTGCGGTAGCCGCCCAGCAGCCGCGTCACCGACACGCCGTACTTGCGGCCGACCAGATCCCACAAGGCGATGTCGAGCGGCCCGTGACCCATATGGTCGTAGGCGCGCAGCTCGCGCTTCAGGTCGTCGTAGATCAGCTCGCGCTGCTCGGGGTCGCGGCCCAGCAGGTGCGGCGCCAGCATCACCGTCTGGCCCAGGGCCGCCTGCGTGCCGACCCAGTGCGTCACGTAGCGGCCGACACCGCCCTCGTCGTCGGCGATCTCGACGCCGTAGCGCATGACCGTGATCCGCCCGCCCTTCCGGTAGGTCATGTTGCTGACCCCCATGGCGCGGTGCGAACCGAGGGTGAGATTCTCGACCTCGAAGGTGAAGGGCAGCACGGCGACGCGGGTGATCTTGCTCATCGCGGCAAACTCCGAGAAGGACTCAAAGGGCCATCCAGCGCGGGAAGACCAGCGTGATGGCCGGGATGAAGGCGATCAGGACCAGCGCCACGACCATCATGGCGAAGATCGGGATCAGCGGGCGGTTGGCGCGCATGTAGTCGATGCCGGCGATCTTGCAGGTGATCAGCACCAGCACCGCCACCGGCGGCGTCAGCGAGCCCAGCAGCAGCCCGAACGTGACCACCATGGCGAAGTGGTAGGGCTCGAGGCCGTAGGCGTCGCCGATCGGCTGCAATACCGGCACGAGCATCACCATGGCCGGGATCGGCTCGATGAAGATGCCGACGAGCAGCAGCACCGCCAGGACCAGCAGCATCACCACGAGCGGGCTGTCGGTGAAGCCCTGGAGCCAGGCGGCGATCAGGGCCGGCACGCCTTCGTGGGCGACGATCCAGCCGAACAGCGAGGCGCCGCCCAGAATGACCATGATGCTGGAGGAGGTGACGGCGGCGCTGGTCATGTTGGCGACCAGCCCGGCCAGGCTGCTGCGGCGGGTGACCAGCGCGTAGACGGCGCCGTAGGCCACGGCGACGACGCCGGCCTCGGTGGCGGTGAACAGGCCGGAGACGATGCCGCCGACGATGATGGCCGGCATCATCAGCGCCGGCACCGCGGCACCCAGCGCCCGCCCGCGCTCGCCCCAGCTTGCCCGCGCGTGGCGCCGCGTCGGGTTCTTTCCGGCCATGTAGAAGACGGCCACCATCAGCACCAGGGCGATCAGGATGCCGGGGCCGATGCCGGCCAGGAACAGCGTGCCGATGGAAAGCCCCGTCATCGAGCCGTAGATCACCATCACCACGCTGGGCGGGATCACCGGTCCCAGGATGGCCGCACCGGCGGTGATCACCGCCGCATCCTCGCGGCGGAAGCCGTCGCGGGCCATGGCCGGGATCAGCATGCCCCCCACGGCCGCGGCCGAGGCGGCCGCCGATCCGGAGATGGTTGAGAACAGGAGGCTGGTGAGGATCGTCACCTGTCCCATGCCGCCGCGCAGGTGGCCCACCAGCGAGCGGGCGAGGCCGATCAGGCCCTCGGTGATGCCGCTGACGTTCATCACCTGGCCCGCCAGGATGAACAGCGGGATCGCCAGCAGCGGGAAGCTGTCCAGCGAGCTGAACATCTTCTGCGGCAGCACGATCAGCGGGATGCTGCCGTCGAGCACGATCGCCGCCACCGCCGCCAGCCCCATCGAGAAGGCGATGGGCATGCCCAGGGCGATGAACAGCAGCAGGAACAGGGTGAGCGACAGCACCATCCGTGCGAATCCCGCCTATTCGAATCCCGGCGCCGCCGGGGCCGGCTTGCGTACCAGCAGCACCAGCACCGACAGGCCGGCCGACAAGGGGATCGGCAGGAAGAACCAGAACCGCGACAGGCCGAGGGCGGGCGAGGAGACCGGCAGGCCGCGCCGGGCGAAGGCCCAGCCCGACCAGGCGAGCACGGCGCAGAAGATCACCGACGCCGCCGCGGCCAGCACGCGCCTCGCCTGCTCGCGCCTGCCCTCTCCCAGCGCCAGCACGTCGACCACGATCTCCTCGTGCTGCCAGAGCTGCACCGGCAGCCCCAGCAGCATCGACCAGACCAGCAGCAGCACGACCAGCTCCTCGGTCCAGAACAGCGTCAGCCCCAGGGCGTAGCGGTTCACGACCTGGACCAGGGTGGCCAGGATCATCACCGCGAAGGCCAGCGACATGCCGAGCCTGGCCACGGCGACGATGGCGCCCGTCGCCCGTTGCAGCGTCGACACGGTTCAGGCCGCGCGGATCTTCGCCAGCAGGTCCGTCGCCTTGGCGGCGGCGGCGAAATCGTCCTGCAGCGCGCCCAGGGTCTTGGCGAAGGCCGGCAGGTCCGGGTCGTTGACCGTCAGCGTTCCGGCGGCGGTCAGCTTGTCCATCCAGTCCTTGGCGCGGGCGAAATGCTGCTGCCGCTGCCAGGCCGCCGCTTCCGCCGCCGCCTTGCCCAGCGCCGCCTGTTGCCCGGCATCCAGCCCGGCGAAGGCGGTGGCGCCGATGACGAAGGAGCCGTCCAGCAGGATGTGCTGGGTGCGCGACATGTACTTGGTCACCTCGAAGATCTTGAAGGTGTAGGCGACCTCGTTGGAGCCCTCCATGGCGTCGACCACGCCGGTCTGCAGGGCCGTGTACATCTCAGGAGCGGGGATGGGCGTCGGCAGGGCACCCAGGGCCTTGAAGGTGCGCACGAACACCGGCGCCTCGGGGAGGCGGATCTTCACGCCGGCGAAGTCGGAGGGCTGGGTGATCGGCTTGGTGCGCAGGAAGGTGTTGCGGTAGCCGGCGGTCATCCAGTTGAGGATCTTGAGGCCCGGCCCCTGTTCGAGGGCGCCCGCCAGCTCGGCGCCGATCGGGCCGTCGACCACCTTCTCCCAATGGGAGAAGTCCCGGTAGAGATAGGGCAGGGCGATGAT
>CAZLOF010000517.1:1736-3854 GCA_964560745.1 uncultured Thermoflexus sp. | reverse complement strand
GAATATGCTAAATTACAAACGCAGCCAAACCCCCCCGAACTAATAGATGTGCGAGACCGTTGGGAATTTAGCATTGCCCATATTCCGAATGCCCAGTTAAAGACACTAGGGCAAATTCAAGAATGGGCCAGACAGCTAGATAAGAACAAATCATATGTAGTGGTTTGTCATCATGGCGGGCGCAGCTATATGGCTTGTGAATATCTTGCCTCACTTGGGATCACCCAAGTGATGAATCTCGCAGGCGGTACCCATGCATGGGCCATTGATATTGACCCGACGATGGCACGCTATTAGAAAATTACGAATTACGAATTACAAATTACGAATTGTAAATAATCAAGCTCGGTTATGGGCTAATTCGTAATCTGCAATTCGTAATTCGTAATTCGTAATTTGTAATTCGTAATTCCCCTGCTATTCCCCGAATTATTTGCGCGTTGATGATGTTCATCAGCGTGTTTTCGGCTTGCCTGTTGCCAGCGCAGGCACAAACCCCCGCCCCCACCTCGCCCCCATCGGCGCTGACCAAACAAGCCACTGCTATCGTGCGTAATATGAGTCCGCAGCAAAAAATTGGGCAGTTGTTTATGATCAGTTTTCCGGGCAGTGATGCTTTTGTCATGTCGGATGTGGCGGACCTGATTACTAATTATCGCGTGGGTGGGGTGTTTTTGCGGGCGGCCAACCAAAATTTTATTAATGCCAGCGACGGCCCGCGCCAAATTGCCGAGTTGGCAAACCGCTTACAAATCATTGCTTCGACGGGTGTAATTACCAATGTGGCCGCGTCCAGTATCACTGCCACCCGCGCCAGCACAGCGACGGCATTCACTACCGAATTTGTGCCGATGTTCATTGCCATGACCCAAGATGGCGACGGCGCACCTTATTCTGACATTACCCAAGGCCTAACTGCCTTACCCAGCCAAATGTCGATTGGCGCGACCTGGAAACCCGAAAATGCCGAGGCCGTCGGGCGCATTTTGGGCAATGAGTTGGCTAAAATCGGGGTGAATGTGTTGATTGGCCCGGCCTTAGACGTATTAGAGTCGCCACGCCCCAACACTTTGGGCGATATGGGCACGCGCGTGTTTGGTGGCGACCCCTATTGGGTCGGGCAATTTGGCGCAGCCTTTACCGCTGGGGTTCATGTGGGGGCAAATAACCGCGTGGCGGTCATCGCCAAACATTTTCCGGGCTTAGGTGCGTCTGATCGCAATATCGAAGACGAAATTCCGACGGTGCAAAAGTCGTTAGAGCAATTAAAGCAAATCGAACTGGCCCCGTTTTTTAGTGTGATGTCGATTGATCCCAAATTACAGCGCCAAACGGTTGATGGCTTGTTGGTGTCACACATCCGTTATCGCGGTTTTCAAGGCAACATTCGCGCTAATACCAGCCCGGTTAGCCTCGACCCGCAAGCGCATCAGGCTTTGATGCAATTGCCCGAAGTGGCCCCCTGGCGCAATGCCGGTGGTGTGACGTTTAGCGATGTGTTGGGGGTGGGCAGTGTGCGGCGGTTTTATGACCCGCTCGATGCCTCATTTAACACCCGCCGCATTGCGCGGGATGCATTTTTGGCGGGCAATGATGTGTTGGTGCTGGGCAATTTTGCCCTAACGAACTCTTGGCAAGAGCAAGTTGCCAATATTCGAGACACCATTCAGTTTTTTAGGTTGCAATATGTCAGCGACCAACAATTTGCGGCGCGGGTCGATGCCGCCTTGTTGCGGATTATCAGCCTAAAATTGCGTCTGTATGGCGCGTCATCGCCCCTAGCCAATGGGCCAAGCGGCACAGCCACCCCTGCCACACCCCCCATTCTGCCGACCGTCGCCCTGACCCAAACCAGCACTGCCTTTAACTTTAATGCCAGTTTGGTTGATACCAGTGCCCTTGGGGTATTTAAGCCTACCGACGATGTGACCAAGCAGGTGTTAAATGACATTGGCAAGCAATCGATCACCCTGCTTTCGCCCGCAGCGCGTGAATTGCCGTCATTGTTGCCTGCCCCGCCCGGCAAAGATGACAGCATCGTCTTTATTACCGATGATCGCCAGTTGCGTGATTGTGTGCGTTGCGCCACTTACCCCGCCATTGGTCGCACCGCCTTGC
>CAZLOF010000517.1:0-1726 GCA_964560745.1 uncultured Thermoflexus sp. | reverse complement strand
CGCTTAATTTGTATGGGCCGCGCACCACCGGACAAATCAACCCAGCCCGCGTTAGCTCGCTTGGTTTTAGCGATTTAGCCGATTTTACGCGCAACAATACTCAAACTACCACGCTGCCAGCCGGGGCAGCCATCACCCCAACGGTTGGGGCCAGCGCGATTGTTACCGATGCTAGCGGTATCACGCGCACTGTGCCGATCACCCGTGCGCCCAGCCCAATCGAGCAAGCCAACTGGCTGGTGATTTCGCTCATTGACCTTAACCCGACCCTCAAATCAAACCAGATTTTGCGTGACTTTTTATCGCAACGGGCTGATTTACTGCGCGACAAACGCATTATCGTGTTTTCATTTGGTGCGCCTTATTTGCTCGATGCCACCGAAATCAGTAAAATTACGGCCTATTATGGGGTGTATAGCCGCACCCCCACCTCCTTAGAAATGGCGGTTCGGGTGCTGTTTGGCGAATTTCCAGCTTCGGGCAGTTCACCCGTCTCGGTGGCGGCGCTCAATTATTCATTGCTGTTACAAACTGCGCCCGATCCGGCGCAAGTGATTCCATTGGCGACCGGCGAAAACCTCACCTCGACCCAAGGCACACCGGCTCCACTCGATCTCAAGATTGGTGACAAACTGAAATTGCGGGCTGGCCCCATCATTGACCGCAATGCTCACGTGGTGCCAGATGGCACGCCGGTGCAATTTATTTTGTCTTACCCCGCCGAGCGGGTTGAATTGCCAACTTTGGTTGCCTCAACACGCGGCGGTATGGCCGAGACGATTGTGACGATTGAACGCAAAGGCAACTTGGTGGCGCGGGCGCAGGCCGATCAAGCCATTACCTCATTTACCTTGCGGGTTAATATTGGCGAAACCAGCACCCAGATCGAGACCATTCGCCCGACCGTGCAGCCCAGCCCATCCCCCGTGCCACTGCCAAATACCCCCGTGCGGGTGACTGAATCGCCGACTGCCGCTGCAACCCCAGTGCCGCCGCCAGTGGCGCGGGTGGTGCGGGCCAGTTTGGGCAGTTTTGGCCTCACGCTGGTGGGGATGGGTGTGTTGGCGGTTTTTGCCAATGTGCTGTCACGCAAATCGCGGCGCTTGCGGGCCTCGAACCGTTGGCGGGCCATTTTGTGGGGCTGGACGGTTGGCTGGTTGGCGTATGCCTTTGTGGCGATGGGTGTGCCCGGCACCAATCAGGTGGCGGTGAATTTTGGCTGGACTGGTGGGGTGCTGTTGGCGCTTGTCACCGCCTTTGTGATGATTTTAATTGCGTTTATTATTCAATTCGCCTTACAATATGCAACTATTCAAAAAACTTTTCCAGAGAATGGGCGGCAAGGGCAATAGCACCCAAAATGTTGACCCCAATGGCATCATTTATTATGTCAAAGGCCGCAAATGTGGCGCTATTACCCGTGTGCGTATTGACCGCAATAACGAATTGAGCCGCAGTGATGACGGTGATGGTTTTGTGTTGCACAAGGTGATTGTCGATAGCAAATGTTTTGGCAAAACCGAGATCACCATTACCTATGATGGCAACTACCGCGAGATCGAGCGCCAAATCGTCGATGGCGAATTTGTTACCCACGAGGCATGGGTTGCCGCGTCACAACCACAGCCGTGAGGCGACTAAAGTCGCGCCTAAAGGCTTCTCCGAGCGTCCCCCTTCAGGGACGCCGCCCTGCCCGCGTAGGCGGGCATTCGGCGAAGCCTTTAGG
>CAZLOF010000516.1:0-3884 GCA_964560745.1 uncultured Thermoflexus sp. | reverse complement strand
GTATAACGGTCTTCGAACATCTCGGGGGTGCCAAGGAAAAGAGTAACGACGGAATCGCTGAAAATTGGCGGGCAGGGGAAACCGCGGTACTCAATCTGCTCGCAATCGACTGCATGGCTGGCGCAAACGCACAATTGTACTCACCTATCGGGGGCCTGCCGGATGAGGCTTTTCAGCATGATGGCCAGATCACGAAGCGCGATGTGCGTGCGGTGACGCTGGCACGCCTGGCACCGCTGCCGGGTGAGCTTCTCTGGGATGTCGGTGCCGGCAGCGGCTCGATCTCGATTGAATGGATGCGCAGCCATCCCGCTTGCCGCGCCATTGCTATTGAGGAAAATGCCGAGCGGCAGGCTCTCATCCGCGCCAATGCCGATAACCTCGGCGTGCCGAATTTGCGCCTTGTCGCCGGCGTCGCACCAGCAGCCCTGCAGGGTCTGGAACAGCCTGATGCAATCTTTATCGGCGGCGGTGTCACCGAGCCTGGCGTCATCGACGCGTGCTGGGCTGCCTTGAAGCCAGGCGGTCGGCTCGTCGTGAACGCGGTGACGGTGCAGAGCGAGGTTTTGCTTGTTGCTTGGCAGGAAAAGATTGGCGGTGAACTCACAAGAATTGCCCTTTCTCACGCCAGGCCCCTAGGTGGATTCGATGCTTGGCGGGCAACCCTCCCGGTCACAGTCTTGAGCGCCAAGAAATTATAACTAATTGAAAAAATGAGATATTTATCTTAAAAAATACATCTGTGCAAATAACATAAAGATATACTTATATCTGATATATGTTATTTTATAGGGGATTGAACCCCTTTTTGCGAGGGCATGCATATGAACCTCACCCAAGGCCGACTGCCGCATCCATCTGTGAGTTCCGGAACCCGCACACAGAGAGTTGGGCGCCCATCAGATCTTGCCGTCAGCTTCGAGTTTTTCCCCCCGCGCCAGGCCGATGCTTTGCGTAGCTTCTGGATTGCCGCTGCTGATTTGGCGGCACTGGCCCCGCGCTTCGTCACCGTGACCTATGGAGCCGGCGGGTCCACGCGTGATCTTACTCGCGATTTGGTGAGCCAGCTGCAGGCCCGCTGCAATGTACCGGCCGCGGCACATCTGACATGCGTTGGCGGCAGTCGTGCCGAAATTGACATCATCGCCGATGCCTATTGGCAAGCAGGCATTCATCGCGTTGTTGCCTTGCGCGGCGACCCAGCGGGCGGAATCGGCGTCGGCTATCAACCGCTCGCTGGCGGCTATGCCTACGCCGACAGTCTCGTGGCCGGTCTTGCGCGCCTCCATCCTTTCGATATCAGCGTTGCGGCTTATCCCGAAACCCATCCGCAAGCGACAAGCGCCACTGCCGATCTCGATCATCTCAAACGGAAAGTGGACGCGGGTGCCACGCGCGCGATCACGCAATTCTTTTTTGACAATGATTGCTTCAAGCGCTTTCAAGATCGCACCGCCCGCGCTGGCATCAACGTGCCGATCGTGCCGGGCATCCTTCCCATCCGCAATTTTGCGAAAGTTGCGGCGATGGCGGCCAGCTGCGGCACGCATATCCCCGCAGATCTTCGAGTACGCTTTGAAAATTTAGGGGAGGATGAAGAAGGCCGCCGCCAGCTTGCTTTCGAAACAGCGCTCCAGCAATGTAACAATCTGCGTCGTGCCGGCGTCGATCATTTTCACTTCTACACGCTGAACCAAGCCGATCTCGCGCGCGATATCTGTGCTGAACTCGGTCTCGTCCTGCCGCTGGGGACGAATCATGAGAGTACGATGAACATTCATCATGCTCGGACTTGATCGGGGTATCCACACTTTCAGCTAAATCAGCTCTGGTCTCGCGTGCCATCAGAGTTAACTTTGCATTAATCATAGTCGAAGAATTGGACGTGTTTTCAGCACTTCCTCGCCTTCATGTGTGCCTCATTCGATCGATATTTTTTGCTAGAATGCATCGTCGCCGCTTATCCTTTTATCTGTTCGGCGCGCTGATCGCGGACAGTAATTGAAAGTGGCCCTTATGGCGGATGACGATCAGAATTCGGACCACCGGCTGCATCCCCGTTTCCAGTTTGGGGGACCGGCTATGCTGGTCTTCGATGATAAGAATGCCCGACGCACGATCGCCGTGACTAATTACCGGAATATTTCGCAGCGCGGCGCCTGTATCGTGACGCCGGATATGAAAGGCTTCATCGCCGGTGACCACATGTGTCTGATATCGGAACGCTATCGCCGCAAGCGTGAGGCCGTAGTGGTCGATCTCGGTACGGGTCGGCTACATCTTGAAATCCCGAAGAGCCAAGAACTCAGTGAGTTCGAAGTTGCCGAGATTTTGGAAAAGATCAATCAGGTCGACACCGAGTAGATCTTGTCCAGTGGCTCACGCCGAAACGCTGCCAGCATATGCGCCCGAACTATAAAGTTCTAGCGGACGATGCTTGAAATGATTACTGCGCCCGAAAAGGCCATCGCGATATGTGTGGCGCTGACGCGCACGACGGTGGCAATGGTCGCGCCGATCTTCGGCAGATCAAGTGAGACCTTATCGCCGATTGCAACCGGGCCTCTCGTTTCAATCAAAGCCCCGCCTTCGGAAATGTCCACGAGCCGGCAGGTGACACGTGCGCCTCTGATCAGCACGTCAGTCGGCAGATTGACGATGTAACGCTGGGCGCGGCGGCGATCGCCAGGCTCATCATTATCTTTCTGCAAGTCGCTCATCGTCTGCATCCCGTCTCCGGTCGACAGTCTCACGGTTGTGGCCGGTTGCGCTTTGCCACCCATGTTGATCGCAAAGCCTCAGATTTTCTAATTGAATCTGGCATATGGTGAAGATTTAGTTATCAAGGATGCGGTCAAAATAGAATTCTATGCACGGCACCGTGACGGTGCCAATGCAGCGAGATTCAATCCGCGCTTTAGCAGATCGATGGGCACAGTATCGCGTTCGATGAGGCTGCGCGTCAGCCGGCCGAGCGCTGCCGCCAGCATGATGCCATAACCGCCCTGGCCGGCGAGCCAGAAGAAATCCGGCGCATCGTCATCGAACCCAACGACGGGGCAATGATCGGTAACGAAGCTTCGGAGACCCGCCCAGCTATGTTCGATGCGTTTCACCGTGAGATGCGTGTGACGCTCCAGCCAGTTGACGATCATCGCTATGTCGAGATCTTCGGGCTGTGAATCGCAAGGCGGGCTAGGTGTCGCATCGCCCAATGAGGCCATCAGGCGTCCCGCATCTCGTTTTACATAGGCTTCCGTGACGCCGTCATCGACCGCTGGCATGCTGGTAGGTGCGAGAATGGAATCGCTGGCGATGATAATCGCAGTACGACGCATTGGCACCAGACCGATCGACTTCAAACCAGCCATCTGGCCGATCTCATCAGCCCAGGCACCGCCAGCATTAACAACGATCGGCGCCTCGAATACAGCGCCCGATGTGGTGTGGGCGCGCCACTGCCCGCTCTTGCGATCGAGCGTGGTAACGCGATGATCGGTGAAGATTCTGCCACCGCGATGTTTCAGCAATTTGAGAAAACCCTGATGAATGGCGCTGGCATCCATGTCCATGACATGAGGGTCGAGAAAAGCGCGCGCTACTGTTTCACGCTTCAACAGAGGTGCCAGCTTGCATGCTTGGTCGGGCGAGACTTCCTGCAAGGGCGTTTCCGGTGTCGCCATCGCCATCAAGCCGTCGATCTCTGCTTCGGATCCTGGGGGTACAAATGTCATTGCCTGGCGTGGCGTCATCAATGGATGGTCGGCGAAGCCCGCCATCGGATGGCGATAGAATTCAGCGCTGGCAGCGATGATTGTGCGCACGACACCGGGTCCATAATTAGGTGTGTAGAGTGCTGCCGAGCGGCCGGAACTGTGGTAACC
>CAZLOF010000515.1:0-3886 GCA_964560745.1 uncultured Thermoflexus sp. | reverse complement strand
GAAACCAGCGTTCGGTTTGCACACCGGCGGGGTTGGTATACATAAATACGCGGTCAACATTACGGGCATCTGGGTCAGTAATATGATCTGGCACACGCGGAATTTCACCATACGTAAATTCTTCGATAGGACGTTTGCCGCAGTGCGGGCAAGAAATTTGAATACTCATATTAATGTGTTCCTGCTGAGCCACGATCCGCCATTGTGCGGTCGCGGGCAAAACGGTTGAGCGCAAACGGCGCAATCAGTTCGGGTGTTTTGCCGGTGGCGATCAGTTCGGCCATTTGCTCACCGCTGGCGGGGATGCCCTTAAAACCCCACGTGCCCCAGCCACTGGTGATGACAAATCCCTCGACACCGGTAAAGCCCATGATGGGCGAATAGTCGGGACTCATGTCACACACACCCGTCCATTGGCGCAAAATGCGCATGTCGCGCAAAAACGGTAGCAAGGTGATGGCGCGATACGACGTCGTTTGCAGCAAATGATGCCCCGTGCCATACGAATAGCTCGGCTGGCGATCAATCTCCGCGCCCATCAACATCTCGCCACGCGCCGTTTGCGAGACATAAAACAGCAACGCAGGCGAGGCCAAAATCGGCTCGAATGAAAGCGAATAATGATTGGTGACAAAGGCCTGTAGCGGGTGGCTGCGAATAGGCAAGCGCACGCCAGCCATATCGGCCAATTGCGTCACTTGCCCGCCGACGGCGCTCATCACCACCTTGGCCGAGATCGGGCCAGCCGTCGTTTGCACACCGGTTACTTTGTCGCCATCTTTGATCATGCCAGTCACGCTGATGCGCTGATGCACATCCACCCCGCGTTGCATCGCGCCCTCGGCATAGGCCCACACCACGCGGTCATGCCGCGCTGTTGACCCGCTGTGATGATATGACGCACCCAACACCGGATATTCGCCGCCGCCGCTCAGGTCAATTTGCGGGCAAAGCTTTTTCACTTCGGCAGGGCTGATAAAGTCAGTCTTGGAGCCGAAGGCCGCATTCACCGCTGCCCGTGCCCGTTCGGTGCGCAAACCGGCCTCGTTATGTGCCACATTAATCAACCCTTTTTGTTTATGCATGATCCAGCGGTCGGTCTCGGCTTCGAGGCTTTGATACAAATCCACGCTGCGTTGATAAAACTTGACCGACTCGGGGATGCCGTAATTGGCGCGAATGATGGTGGTATTGCGTCCCGAATTGCCCGAACCGATGTAATTACGCTCTAGCACCGCCACATTGGTGATGCCGTGCCGCGTGGCGAGGTAATAAGCCGCCGCCAAGCCATGCCCACCGCCGCCCACAATGACGACATCGTAACTGCGTTTGGGTTCACGCCATGTCAGGTTAATTTTTTGCTCTTGAAATTCATTCATGCTAGTCCCGTCCTTTCTGCAAAATCATGCCCATAGGCCGCTGGCACAATGAGCAAGCCGCGCTCGGCCTCTAGCCACAATTTGGCGGCGATGCCCGCCACCGCCCCTTGCACAAATACAGGCCGTGTAACGGGCAAAGCCCACTCGCAATGCTGCTCAAAGATGGCTTGCACAGCCTCGGCGGACAACCATGCCCCTACAAACCCGCTGTCGGGCACGACAATGGCGTGCGGATCGGCGATGGTGGGTAGCACCGATGAGAGTAGCAGCATCTCATCGGCGGCGGTGCGCAAGGCCAACGCCTCGGTGGGCCATGTGGCTGCATCTAGTGTCGCCGGTGTGGCGACAATTCGGGTAAAGGGTAAATAATTAAGCTTTGGCACGTGCGCCCTCCTTATCATAAAATGGCACATCCACCCGCCGCGCAGGGCGGCCATCAATCATGACCTCGCTTGGCAAGGTCCCATTCACCAGCTTGAGCCAACCAAGCATGACGGCTTTGCCCAACACCGGCGAATAGGTGCTGGAGGTGACGTAGCCGACGTATTCGCCCTCGTGCATGATATTTGCGCCCTCGAAGGTAGCTGGCGCGGGCATTTCGAACCCGACAAGTTGCTTGTCGAGCGTGGTTTTGTTGGTGCGCTCAATGGCGGGTTTGCCGAGAAAATCGGCTTTGTCCATGCGCAGCGCCCACTCCATGCCAATACGACGCGGGGTCGAGTCGAAATCAGTGTCTTGCCCGACAATGACGTGGCCTTTTTCGAGGCGCAATTGCAATAGCGTTTGCAACCCATGCGGGCGAATGCCCAAATCTGCCCCCAGCGTCATCAGCGTTCGCCACAATTTTGCCGACTGATCCACCGGATGATGCAACTCATACGACACCTCGCCGGTGAAGCTGAGCCGATAGACACGACAAGACACATCGGCAATGGTGGCGTGACCGTGTTGCATAAATTTGTAGGGCTGTGTCAGCCCGGCGCGTTGAAGCAATTGGGTTGCCAGCGGGCCGGTGACATTGATCGCCCCCAGCGACATGGTTTGGTTGAGGATGCGCACATCCATATGCCAACCCTCGGCCCAGTCGCGCAGCCACATTTCGGCATGGCTAGAGCCGCCACTGGTAAAGGTGAGCGTATAGCGGGTATCGCTGTCTTTGCAAATGAGGCCATCGTCCATGACATAACCGCGTTCATCCAAAATGAGCACATAGCGCGAGCGCCCAACCGCAATGCTCGACACTTTGGTCGGGTAAAGCCGCTCTAAAAATGCTAGCGCATCTGGCCCCGATACGATTATTTTGCCCAAGGTGCTGACATCGCCAATAGACACCGCCTCGCGCACGGCCCAATATTCGGCCAAGGGGTTGCCATAGTGCCAAGGTCGCCACCAGCCGCCGATGCGATCCATCACCGCGCCCAAGCGCCGATGTTCGGCATCTAGGCCGGTGCGTGGGGTGGCGTGATGATGCGCCCCGGCTGCCACCTCGCCCAAGGTGAGTTGGCGCACCACCGGTCGGGCGGTAAATGGGGCTTGCACCTTGCTCAGACGAGCGATGTCGGGCATGGCGCTGGGGTCGGCGGCGGCGGTGCGGGTTGCCAAGAAACTGCGCATGTGCGGCACACATACCACGCCTTGGCATGGGCCTGTCCCTGCCAACGTCGCCCGTTTGACCAATTCCATCTCGTGAAAACCTTGATCCCATACCCGTTGCAGATCGGCGGCACTGACGTTTGAACATGAACAAACCATACCTGCATTGGGGCAAGGCGGCAAATCGGCCTCGCGGGCCGCGTCGCCGACAGCCCGCACCTTTAGCCCCGCCGCCATGCGCACCAACAGGTCACGTGGGGTGAAGCCCAGCCCCACCACTGCGGTGTCACATTCGATACGCTGGCTATGTCCGTTCTCGTCACGCACCACCACCGCCTGTAAAGTGTCTAGCCCTTCAAATTGCAGCACTTGCCCCTTAAGATGGGCGACAATATTAAGGTTTGGGGCGGTGCTTAAATTGACGGTGTCCCCCGATTCAACCACCACCACGCGGCCCAAGGCCACGCCTTTGGCCGCCAAATGCGCCATTGCACGCGGGGTAACAATGCCGCGCAAGTGGTTACCGGGTGCGACGGGTTGAATTTCTGCCGCACCCGTGGCGACCACCACCTCGTCATTGGCGTGAATATGCAACATACCGGTATCAGTGCGAGCCACCACCATCAGCTCTGGGTAAATGCCAACAACTTCTTGCCCCGCCTTATCGTCGAGCGTGATGACGCTTTTGCCTGCGGCGGTGGCGGCAGCGGCGGCGGCTTGCCCCGCCTCGCCCATGCCAATCACAACGACATCGCAATGCAAATTGCGGGCGCTGACAGTTTGCCCACGTTGGGTGTTTGGCGGCAGGTGCGGGTAATCGTCGCTGGGGAACGACTCGACGATCATGCCGGGTTGGGCCGATGTTTGGCAGGTGCGCACATAGGCCACGCCATTCACCGTCGCCAAACAATGCG
>CAZLOF010000514.1:0-3895 GCA_964560745.1 uncultured Thermoflexus sp. | reverse complement strand
ACCAGTTTGCATACGTGGTGAGTGCGCTTGAGGCCACCCCCATTTTTATGGATGCCGACGAACATGACGGGCTACGTTTGGCCGTAGATGCCCTACCCGCCGCCGTCAGCTTTGCCATGATGTCGGTCGTGGCAGGCGATGTGGCTTGGCGCGAGCGCAAATGGTTGGCAGGCGAGGCGTTTGATCGTTTAACCGCTCAACTTGAGCGCAGCACCCCAGCCGAAATTGCCGCGGCTTTGATGCAACAACCGAGCGCCAGCACCCATTGGCTCAATCAAACCATGCGCCAACTGGTTGCCCTACGTGATGCCATCGACACCGGCGACACAGCGCAAGTAACACAAATGCTGACTCAAGCCCAAAATCATCGCAGCGACTGGCTAAATGATTGGCATCGCGGGCGTTCAGATATACCGCCCAATGTCGAGGTAAAAAAGCCGTCGTTAATGGGTTCATTACTCGGTCAACGCTTAAGTGACCAATTACAACGCAAACGTTGAGCTTACGTATTCTTAGCATCGCCCCCACCTCGTTTTTTAACGACTATGGCTGTCATGTGCGTATTTTAGAAGAAGCACGGGCGCTACAGGCATTGGGTCACGAAGTCACGGTTGTGACCTATTTCAAGGGTAACGATGTGCCGCGATTGCGTATTATTCGCACGTCGCCCACCCCATGGCATGCCAATTATGAGGTGGGTTCGTCGCGCCACAAATTTGCCTTCGATGCGCTGCTGGGCATACGATTATTACGGGTATTGGCCCGCAATCGCTTTGATATTGTGCATGGGCATTTACACGAGGGGGCCTTGTTGGGCGGGGTCTTGGCCCGCCCTTGGGGTGTGCCGGTGTGTATGGATTATCAAGGCAGCTTAACCGACGAAATGCTGCATCATGGTTTTATGCGGGCCGATGGCAAACGCGAGCGCGTGTGGCGCGTGGTTGAGCGCATCGCCGAACGCAGCACCCAAGCTATTTTCACCAGCACCATTCACGCCGCCACCACCTTGCGGGCTGCCCACCCCGACCGTCGGGTCGAAGCCTTAACCGATGGTGTAAATACCAACGAAGTTGCGCCAAATTTAATCTCGCCTGCCGAGCGTGCCCAATTACGCGCCCAATTTGGCATTGGCCCCGATGAACAAGTGGTCATTTTCCTTGGTTTGTTAGCCCGTCACCAAGGCATTCAAAATCTAATCGATGCCGCCACCATACTCAAGGCCCAAGGCCACAAACTGCGTTGGTTGGTCATGGGGTTTCCGGGAATTGATGTCTGGAAAGCCCAAGCCCAAGCCAACGGCGTAGCGGCAGAAATGATATTTGGTGGGCGTGTGCCTTACCTACACATGCCGCGTATATTGGCGTTGGGTGATGTGGCTGCCGCGCCAAAATTATCATTAACCGAAGGCAGCGGCAAAATCCTCAATTACATGGCGATGGGGCTGCCCACAGTAGCTTTCGACACCCCTGCCCAGCGTGAGTTGTTGGGCGAATATGGCATTTATGCGCCCGTAGGCGATACGGCAGCGTTGGCAAATGGCATCGCCGCCACAATTGCAAATGCCCCCCTGCGGGCCGAGTTGGGGCAAAAATTGCGAACACGCGCCCAACAATTTTTTAGCTGGGAACAACGCGCCAAGTTGATGGTTGAGGTGTATGAGTGGTTGCGCAGGCAACATTCATCAAAATAACCCCACGATCATTGCATCGCCCTTCTTGCATCGGTGCGAAAATTTACAAGAGAAACGACCATGTGTATGTCGTTAAGTGGTATCTTCTCAATAAAGAAAGGGACGTAAAACAAATTTTCGCCGAACTCATTATCACTTCGTGTTTGGATCGGGCAAAGCCCGATCCAAACACGAAGTGATAATGAGTTCGGCATTACGTCTTTTGAAAATACCCTCTAATTATTAAGAAGACACTCAAAATTTATATAAAAAAAACCATGTGTGGAATTGTTGGATATATTGGCCCTCAAGCTGCCGTTCCGGTCGTCATTAGCGGCCTTCGCAAATTAGAATATCGCGGGTATGACTCAGCCGGTATTGCAAAAATCAACCCTGATAGCGGCACATTTGAAATCGAACGTGCAGTCGGCAAATTGATAAACCTCGAGCGCAAGCTATCAGATGCCGATCACACCCCACATCACAGCTTAAATATCGCTATGGGGCATACCCGCTGGGCCACACACGGCTCGGTCACCGAGCGCAACGCCCACCCCCATGTTAGCATGAGCGGGCGCATCGCCATTGTGCAAAATGGCATTGTCGAAAATTTTCTTGAGCTAAAACACGAATTACAGGCCGAAGGCGTGGTGTTCACCAGCGAAACCGACACCGAAGTGATTGTGCAATTGGTCGAAAAATTTATACATGGCGGTTGCGATTTTGAAAAAGCCGTGCATATGGCTTTGGCCCAACTACGCGGCTCATCGGCGGTGGTGTTGTTAAATTTGGCCGAGCCGGGCACCATGATCGCCGCCCGTTTGGGCAACGCCGGTGGCGTGGTGGTTGGCCTTGGCGATGGCGAAGTGTTGGTCGCCTCAGATGTGCCGGGCGTGCTCGAATGCACACGCAAAGTCATCTTTTTGGATAGCCATGAGGTTGTGGTTGCAAAGGTGGGCGATGTAAAGGTGCGGCGCTTAAACGGTGACCGTGTGCAAAAAGAAGTGCATACCATCGCATGGGACCCGGTTGCTGCCGAAAAAGGCGAATATCGTCACTTTATGCAAAAAGAAATTTTCGAGCAAGCCCGCGCCATTACCGATACCATTCGCGGCCGGGTCGATTTTGAGCAAGGCATAGTGACACTCGAAGGCATGAAAACCGGCCCAACCCCGCGCAAAATCTTCTCCATCGGCATGGGAACCAGCTCAATTTCAACCATGATCGGCAAATTTATGATTGAAAATTTGGCGCGTGTGCCAGTTGAGGTTGATTATGCCAGCGAATTTCGCTACCGCGACCCACTCATCACCCCCAACGACGTGGTACTGGGTATTACTCAATCGGGCGAAACCGCCGACACCTTGGCCGCCATGCAAGAAGGGCGCGAAAAGGGCGCAAAAGTATGGGCTATTGTCAACGCCATTGGCTCGCAAGCTCAGCGTGTGGCTGATGGCAATATCACCATGCGTTCTGGCCCCGAGATCAGCGTCGCCAGCACCAAGGCCTTTACGACCTCTGTGGTCGATCAATATTTGTTGGCCTGTTGGCTGGCGCAACAAAATGCCACTTGCAGCACGGCCGTAGCCCGACATTTAGCCATTAGCGACCTGATGCATTTGCCCGGCTTGGTCAGCACCATGCTAGAAAAAAATAACATTTACGATGAGCTTGCCAATATCTTTCACACCCGCGAACATTTCTTGTTTTTAGGGCGCGGCATCAATTACCCAGTTGCGCTCGAAGGGGCGCTTAAGATGAAAGAAATCAGCTATATTCACGCCGAGGGTTACCCCGCTGGCGAGATGAAGCACGGCCCAATTGCGCTCATTGATGAAAATATGCCGGTTGTTTGTATTTGTGTGCGCGACAATGTGTATGAAAAGATGGTATCACAAGTCGAGCAAGTGCGGGCGCGGCATGGAACCGTCATCGCCATCGCCACCGAAGGCGACACCGATATCGCCAAGAAGGCCGATCATGTCATTTACGTGCCCGAAGCGCCAGCCATGCTCTCGCCCGTGCTTACGGCAATCCCAATGCAGCGTTTGGCTTATCACATGGCTTTGCGGCGTGGCTGCGATGTTGACCAGCCACGCAACTTGGCAAAGAGTGTAACAGTGGAGTAAACATAGCTGTCCAGAAAAGACTTTTCTGGGTGGTTTTCGCCAATTTCACTTGTATGATAGAGGTGGCACAGGATGCAGGAAAGCCGAAATTTCACTA
>CAZLOF010000513.1:0-3897 GCA_964560745.1 uncultured Thermoflexus sp. | reverse complement strand
CGCTATTCGAGCGAGACCAACCCTGAATGGTTGAGTATTGAGCAATTGCAAGTGATGGCCGGGCTTGAAAGTGAAGGGATTTAAATAATGCCGTGCTGTGGCAACGGGTTATATTTTTCGTGAGCAAGCAAAATGGCTTGATCGGCACTCCAAAAAAAGTGGTTTTCACCGATCCGCTCGGTAATTTTGGCACGGTCGAGCATTTGTTTTACGCTGGGTTGCACCCCAGCAAACAGCAATTTGCCATTTTGTTTGCTCATTCGCTGATATAACTCTTCAATCAACTCGATACCGCTAACATCGATGGCGGGAACCCCGCGCATAGAAAGAATAAGATGGTTGCTGGGCAAATGGTTAAACGCCCCCCGCACGGTTGCGATTGAGCCAAAAAACATTGGCCCGGTAATATAAGCCACTTGTGAATCTGGGTCTACGGCCATAATGTCATGCCCACGCGCCCGCATACTGGCAAGATCAATCGGTTTGATTGTGACATCAATATTGCTTAATCGGCTAATAAAGATGAGCGAAGTTAGCCCCATGCCCATCAAAATAGCCGTCGTCAGGTCAAGCGAGGCTGTTGCCAGCATGGTAATTAAAAACGAACCGATGGCGCTTTTAAAGCGGTGGGCAAACATCCAGCGAATGTCGCGCCATTCGTTCATACGAATGGTGGTGACGACCAAAACACCCGCTAAGGCCGCAATTGGAATTTGGGCAATGATGGGGCCGACACCCATCACCAATGCCAGCAAAATAAGCCCATGAAAGATAGTCGTTAGACGGGTTTGGCTGCCATTGGCAATGCCTACCTTGGTGCGTGCCACTGCGCCTGTGGCCGGAACCCCGCCAAAAAATGGAATGAGCATATTGGCAACGCCCTGCCCGATCAGCTCTTGATTGCTATCCATCGGTTTACCGGTTAGGTTAACGCAAACCACGCCGCTGAGTAATGCCTGTAAACAACATAGCAACGCAACGCTAGCGGCAGGTAATAATAATTCTGGAATGAGGCCAAGATTGCTTAAATCGGGGACAAAATGCTCATTTAAAAAAAGTGTAGGTGGAATAGCCCCAACCGCAGGGATTTGAAACTGAAAAAGCTGTGCCACCACTGTGGCGACAACCACCCCAACCAAGGCAACGGGCATACGTTTTGCCAATTGTTTTGTAAAAAAAAAAATTAAAAAAACGACAATGCTCGTGATAATCACTGTTTGCCAATTCACGACAAGCTCGCCCGCCTGCACACGTGTAGCATATTCAATCCAACGCCCCAATGCGGTTAAAGCTTTGGGACCCGAAATGCCCAGAATATTGTGCAATTGCCCAGTGAAAATGAGGATGGCAATACCGCTTGTAAACCCATTTACCACTGGACGCGGAATGAGTAGCACGATGCGCCCAAGCTTAAAAACGCCGATCAAGATCATCATTGCGCCAGCCATCACCGTCGTTAACCAAATTCCGGTTAACCCATGTTGGCTGCCAACCCCCAATAATACTGCCGCCATTGCACCGGTTGGCCCACTAACTTGGCTGGGGGTTCCTGATAATGCCCCAATAATTAGCCCAGCCAAAATAGCTGTCACCAACCCTGCCGCACCGCTGGCCCCCGATGCCAACCCAAACGCCAGCGACAGAGGCACCGCCACCGCCGCCACATTCACCCCAGCCAATAGATCTTTTTGCAGCAAAGAACGGTTATAACCGCGAAATTCGTTGCGTAATAATGAAAGCATGATTTTGTTACTTACAGCTACAGGTTACTAACGTTTTATTATCTGCAACATAATTCGTTGGGCTGGAATACGATTAAATTGGCGTGTAAATAACGGCAAATTCGCATTAGTATTGCGAATGATCAGTGAAACTTGATAGGCCGCGCCCGGCGCAATTGCCGGTGTATTCCATTGAATGACATTCCCATTTTTGACCCCGCCGTTATTGATACTGACGATTTCAGCCCCAACAGGTAATGTAGCACTTAGCGTTAAGTTTGTCATCACCAAAGTGTAATGTTGATTGCTAATGGTATGGGTAATCGTAATAAGATTATTGCCAGTTTCGCTTTTTGTGATACCCAAGTCAGTTTTTTGGGCACGCTCAACCGCCGCCTTGGCATTAATTAACCCAAACCCAAATGTATTATTGGGAGTAATGCTGGTCGTAATTTCGTTGCAAGTTGTATCGCTATTGTTGAGCGGGGTGGCGGTATAGCTCAAAATGGCCTCTGTCTCGTCGATTTGCCCTTGCAACCAAGGCGCTGCCGACCATAAAAGCGCCACCACACCGGCCACATGTGGCCCGGCCATACTTGTGCCACTTAAATTTGAATAAGTTGTGCCATTTCCCAATGCCGCCGATCTCACATTTACCCCCGGCGCCACCACATTGGGTTTGAGTTGCCCCGTAAATGTTGAAGGTCCCCGTGCACTAAAACTAGCAATCTGGTTGCCATGCGTCACCGCCCCAACCGTAAAAGCCTGATTTAAGGTTGCTGGTGCATGATGAACTGACTCACAGCTCGGGCCATCATTCCCTGCCGATGCCACCGTCATCATGCCAGCTGCCCGCATTGCCTGCGCAATATTCAGCAGTGCATCAGCCATCTCACAGCCTTCTTCATAGGGAGCGCTATCCGAACATCCCCAAGAATTGCTAGTGATATCGGCCCCTTTGCTGGGGTTAGGGTTATTGCCTTGGGGGTCAGTTGGCGCCAATGCAAATTGAAAACAGCTAATGTAACGCGCCACTGTCCCAGCGCCATTATCCATATTACGACAGGCAATCCATTTAGCATCAGGCGCTACCCCTACCTGATTCCCTGCGCCATCATCACCCAAAATCGTGCCAGTCGTATGCGTCCCATGCCGATGATCATCAAAAGCCTCCGATTTCCCAGCAATCGCATCAAACCAGTTATATTGATGCGTTACTGTAATCCCATCCCAACCCCGATATTTGGCTTTAAGCGCCGCATGATCCCACTGTACCCCAGTATCCAAATCAGCCACCACAATACCTTGTCCACGATATCCCATCTCCCAAACCGCAGGGGCATTCACCTGTTGCACCCCGGGTTCCACCCCATTTGGCACATTACCCCGCCCTTCTTGAATGGGGTCTGGCACAGCATCATTTGCGGCAAACCCTAATTGCCCGAATGTCGGAGCATCTTGCGCCATTCTTGCCACATCTTGCCGCTGGTTTAACCATGTCACCAATTCACGGTCAGCCTTACGCACCAACATCGCATTGGCTAGCCACAACACGTCATATTCAACCGAGCGCAAACTTAAATCACGTCGCAAAGAAGCTTGTGCCAAATTCGCATATTGGGTTAATGCCTTAAAGACAAATTGTGTTTTGTCTGCTTTCTTTTCAAATTGGCTGGCCAACGATAAATCAGCATAACCATTTGCGTATACAATCACATCCGTTCGTTTACCGTCTGCTGTCGCTTGCATTAATTTGGTCGATGCATGCAATGGCGGGTTTGAGTTAGCGCTAAAATTTGCCAGTGTGGGTTGAGCCACATGACCAGATAGCGCAAATGAAAGACCAATGATCGCGATGACGGTGATATAACTAAGAGTTGGATGTTTCATAGATTTGACCATTGTAACGCCCACTTTATCTCTGTGCTATAATTTCCCACCGCAAATCTGCCGACGTAGCTCAACGGCTGAGCAATCGATTTGTAATCGATAGGTTACGAGTTCAAATCTCGTCGTCGGCTAGTCGGGTTTTAGGTTTGCAATTTTAGATTTGCCGCGTCTGCAGTAAATTTAAGGATGTAAATCTAAAATCGAAAATTAAATATGGGTCGATGTCCCGAGTGGCAAAGGGGGAGGACTGTAAATTCTCTGGCATTAGCCTTCACAGGTTCGAGTC
>CAZLOF010000512.1:0-3902 GCA_964560745.1 uncultured Thermoflexus sp. | reverse complement strand
AAAAAACTGGGGCTTACACCTCATTCGGCGGCAGATGCACCGCACCTGGCAGGTGCGGTGCATCGCTTCGGCCTAAACTTGCATCACTGCCACTTTAACCTCAGCGACCCCTCAATCGCCTTTAGTCTGACTTTTGCATTCTCAACTCCCAACCCTCGGCTTAACCCGTCATTCTCTCGAAAGAGGGAAGCCATAACGCGGTGGGCATCAATTTGAGGCGATTGCCGCATTTTCGCCTGCATCGTTATGGATCTCCGCGTTCGCGGAGATGACGGGTTAAGCGCGGGGCTGACTTTTGGACAGCCTTAACGCTCACCCCCCAACTCTTAACTCTCAACGCTCAACGCTCAACTCTTGATTAAAATAGACCTCTTATGCCCATTCAAATTCTGTCAGAATCAGTTGTGTCACGCATCGCCGCCGGTGAGGTGATTGAGCGACCGGCCTCGGCGGTGAAGGAAATGGTTGAGAATGCCATCGATGCCGGTGCAACTGAAATAAAGGTGGAGTGTTTAGAGGGCGGACGGCGTATGATTCGCATCACCGACAATGGGCATGGCATTCATGCCGACGAGGTGGCGCTGGCGTTTGCGCATCACGCCACCAGCAAATTGACCTCTGCCGATGACCTCGAACACATTAATACGCTTGGGTTTCGTGGCGAGGCGTTGGCCAGTATCGCCTCGGTCAGTATCGTGACCTGTGTATCACGCCATCAAGATGAAACCACCGGCACGATGCTGCGCATCGACAACAGCCGCGTGATTACACATGAGCGCATTGGTCGCAACCCGGGCACCACCATGACCATCGAGCATTTATTTGCCCGCATGCCAGCGCGGCTCAAGTTCCTCAAATCCAATCAAACCGAGCGCGGGCATATCGATGGCGTGATCACACGCTATGCCATGGCTTACCCGCATATTCGATTCACCCTGCTGCAAGATGGCAAAGTGATTGTGCAAAGCACCGGCAACGGCAGCCTGCGGGATGTGCTGATCGAAGTATTGGGCGGGCAAGATGTCGAGAAAATGATTGCGCTGAATGTCGAGCCAGCCAGCGTTGGGGCCGAAGCTGAGGCCAGCCGTGAGGCCATCACCGTGCATGGGTTTGTGGGCTTGCCCACGCTCGACCATAACAGCCGCAGCCGCATCACCTTGTTTGTGAATGGCCGCCCCGTGCAAGATATTAAATTGGCGAGCGCGGTGGTGCAGGCCTATCACACCTTGCTCATGGTCGGGCGCTACCCAGTGGCCGTCATCATGGTGCATGTGCCGTCTGAAGATGTGGATGTGAATGCCCACCCTGCCAAGGCCGAGGTGCGGTTTCGCGATGCCAACGCCGTTTTTAGCGCCATTCAACGGGCGGTGCGCACAACTTTGTTGGCGCATCTTGCGCCGCCCGAGGCCCCCGTTTCGATTAAGGGCATTGAAAATTGGGGCTTGGCGATTTCGGATGAGGTGAGCCATGATGCGCCGGTCACGTCAACCACCGGCAACACAGCGGCACATGCGCCGATTATCGGGCATCAACCCAGATTGGCGGGCAGCGAAACATGGGAGCGGGTGGGTATTGCGCGGCAGTCGCAGACTGCGCCGCAGACTGCGGCGCAAGTTGCGCTGGATGCCCATCCTCAACCCCCAACCCCCAACCCCCAACCCTCAATCCCTAACTCCCAAGCCCCCATTCTCCCCAAGCCACAACTACCAGCCCTGCGCATTTTGGGCCAATTGGCCTTGGCCTATATCATCGCCGAGGGGCCAGAGGGGTTGTATTTGATCGACCAACATGCGGCGCATGAGCGCATTTTGTTTGAGCGCATGATGACCCAGCATGATTTGGGCACGGTCGTCACCCAGCCTTTGCTCGATCCGGTCGTCGTCACCATCCCGACCAGCAGCGCCTATGTGCTCGAAGAAAACATCAATGTGATGTATGAGCTTGGCTTCGAGATCGACCCATTTGGCGGGGCCACCTTTTTGGTGCGCGGGGTGCCGAGCATGATGATACAAGATGATATTGTGGCGGCGGTGCGTGAAATTGTGGCCGAGATGGAAGCGGGCGAGGCTGAACCCCTGCGCAAAGAAATTGAGGCGCGGGTGCTGCGGCGGGTGTGCAAACGCATGGCGGTCAAGGCCGGGCGGGTGTTGCCCTTGAGCGAAATGCAAGCCTTGGTGCGTGACCTTGAAGCGTGTCAATCGCCACGCACTTGCCCACATGGGCGGCCCACCATGATTCAAATTGGGGTCGGGCAATTAGAGAAGTTGTTTGGGCGCTTGGGTTGATGGTTTATCATCCCAGCCATGCGTACCAAAATTGCCATTATTGGCACCGGCGGCATGGCCCGCCATCACATAAAAAGTTTGCTCAAGCTCATTGATCGTATCGAGGTGGTGTCGGTTTGTGAACCAAACGACACCAATTATCAAAAAGCCGCTCAAATGTTCATCGAGGCCGGCCAACCTGCGCCGGTTAATGAGCCTGATTTTGAGAAATTTGTGGATGAAAAGGCCGCGGGCATCGATGCCGCCTTTATCATCACGCCCCACAACCAACATTGTATGCAAGCCAGCGCCTTATTATTGGCGGGGGTCGATGTGTTGCTCGAAAAGCCGATGGTGTTGAATGTGGCCGAGGCACATAAACTGATGCAGGCGCGTGACCAATCGGGCAAATTGTTGACCATCGCCTTTAACGGCAGTTTGTCACCCGCCGTGCGGCGTGCCCACAAGGTGCTGCACAGCGGTGAGCTTGGCAAGATCCTCAATATTAGCGCCACGGTATGGCAAAACTGGAATCAATTCACCCAAGGCACATGGCGGCAAATCCCTGAGGTGGCGGGCGGCGGTTTTACCTTTGACACCGGGGCGCATTTGCTCAATACGGTTGCCGATTTGGTGGGCGAACCCTTTGTCGAGGTCAGCGCTTATCTCGACAATCGCGGGCGGGCGGTTGATATTTTGTCGGCGGCAGTGGCCCGCACCGCCAGCGGTGTGCTGATTACGCTCAATGGTTGCGGCGACACGGTGCGCATTGGGTCTGAGGTGCGTGTGATGTGTGAAAAAGGTGTGATCACGACTGGTGTGTGGGGCGAAACCTTGACGTTGCAGCGGGCCGATGATGCCAAACCGCGCAAGGTGCGTTTGCCCAAATCGAATGGGGTGATGGAGACCTTTTTGGCGGTGCGGGCTGGTCAATTGCCCAACCCCGGCCCCGCCGAAATTGGCTTGCGTATGATCCAATTGTGGAACGCCATTCAGGCTTCTGCCGCCCAAGGTGGCGTGCAAATCAAGATTTAATTGCGAATTACGAATTACGAATTACGAATTGAAATGCTAACAATTCGTAATTCGTAATTCATAATTCGTAATTATTTGATGCTTTCGAGCGGTACGTCGTTTATAAAGATAGCGGCGTTGGTGGTGGTAGGAAATTGGCGGACGGTGGCGCTGATTTGTTCTTTAAAACGTGGCGTATCACATGTTCCGCCCAATTTGTAATTGCCCATTAACTGCACAACCATGCGCCCGTTAACCACTTGGGCGCTTTTAAGCTGCAAATTGGATTGATAGAGTGCCGTAATTAAGCCCGATTGACCGTAGCCTTGGGTTTTTATTGCAAAAAGTTCATTAAGTGCCGCCGTTAATACCGCTTGTGTGGGTTTTATATCGCGTTCAACGGCGACCAAACTATCGTTGCAGCCAATTTTAGGGCCACTTTTGCCATTGTCATTTGGGGCGACCAAAAATATTTTGACACGACTTTTCTCAATGCTGGCTGAGGTAGGAGGCGGTGGTAGCGGAGGGGCTGTCGGTGTGATCACGACTGGAGATGCGGCAGGGTTGACGGCTAGCGCATTGCTTGCGGTGGTTGACGTAATCGCTGGGTTATCGACTTGAATG
>CAZLOF010000511.1:0-3903 GCA_964560745.1 uncultured Thermoflexus sp. | reverse complement strand
GCTAGATAAGGCCGCTGCGCGTTTTACCGCTCGAAAAAAGAGTAACGCCGAAGAAACCGAGTTGTGGCGCGATAAAACACAGGCCTTTTTAAATTTATATAGTTTTCTTAGTCAAATCATCCCATATCAAGACACAGATTTAGAACGCGCCTATGTGTTTTTGCGGCACTTGATTACAAAGCTGCCTAAACGCACAGGCGGCGTCGCTTATCAATTTGATGACGATGTAAAGCTTGAATATTATCGTCTGCAAAAAATTAGCGAAGGATCTATTTCACTACGTGAAGGCACAGCAGAAAAATTGTATGGTCCTGCTAATGTCGGGACACGTGTGCTGCGTGATAGTGATATTCCTTTATCGAAGTTGATTGATTTGGTCAATGACCGTTTTGGCACTGATTTTAATCAGGCAGATCAGTTATTCTTTGATCAAATTGTTGAAGCGGCGGTGACAAATCATGAATTAATCGAAGCCGCAAAGGTAAACCCAGAAGATAAATTTGCCTTAGTCTTTCAAAGCATCTTAAAAGAATTGTTTACTGAACGCGTTGAACAAAATGAAGAAATTTATGTGCGTTTTATGAATGACACGGCATTTCAAGCATTGGTAGCAACACGAATGGCGACAGAAGCATATCATCGCCTACAAGCTAGCGATGAGCCTGTAGGCTTGGAATAGAATCACCTTAAACATGTGTCACCAAACTAAGCACCCCAAATACAATCATCACCCCGCCAGAAATGCGGTTGATCCATTGGGCATGGGTGTTGAGCCGATGCCGAAAGAGGGCGGCAAAAGTGCTTAGCAAAAACCACCATAACGTAGAGCCAATAAAAACCCCCAGCACCACCATGATTGCCGTGCTACTGCCACTGGTTGCCGAATGAGGCTTGAGGCGGGCAAGAATGGCCCCAAACCAAAGAATTGTCATGGGGTTGGTTAGGGTAAGCAAAAACGCCGATAGATAAATGCCCAATAAACCGCCCATGGTGCGGGCCTGCGCCGCATGGGTGGTGGGGCTGGCCCGCAATGTTTGCACCCCTAAGTAACATAAAAATAACCCGCCACCTATCGCCAAAATAGCTTGATTGCGAATGAGTAGCCCACTTAGGGCCGTGATGCCAAGCGTGCCCATTAAGCCATACACCGCGTCGGCAGTGGCGGTGCCTAGCCCCGACACAAACCCCGTCCAACGTCCATATGCAAGGGTGCGTCGAATGGTAAGCACCCCAATTGGCCCAACTGGGGCTGCCAGCGTTAACCCAATAAAAATGCTTTGAAGAAAGATAAATAAGGTGAGTTCATTCATTTGGCTGAAAAGATAGCCAAAAAGCCGAGAAAGGGCAATAAACGATGAAAGGTATTTACGGCAAATGGCTTAGCGAGCGTAAATTAAAATTGCAAAATGCTTGCTGATTTGAAAATACCGCATAAACCCGATGCCACCGATTGGCAATTGCTAACCTTGTTACAAGCCGATGCGCGTTTGTCGTTTAGCGAATTGGGGCGGCGGGTGAATCTATCGACCCCAGCGGTGGCAGAACGGGTGCGCAAATTGGAAGATGCCGGCATTATTCGCGGCTATCATGCTGAGATCGATGCCAGCTTGTTGGGGCGGGGCGTGTTGGCGTTTATGCATTTTACGGTTGCCAAGCGTGATGAAATGCGGGCGGTTGACTATATCAAAACCGTGCCAGAGGTATTAGAGTGTCATCATGTGATGGGCAATATTTCATATGTGCTCAAGGTGCAAACGACATCAATCACGGCGTTAGAGGCGTTGCTGCGCGATATCGGACGCTATGGCGAAACGATGACGATGTTGGTGTTGTCATCGCCGGTGCAGTCGCGGCAACTTGGGGCATAGTCATTTAAGTTGGGCGGCCTATCTCACTCGCTACTCACCAAAGGCGGGTTGTCGGGCTTATGTAAGGGTAATTCAATGGCGCGTTCACGCAATTCGGGGTCATGCAATTCTTCGTAATGCTGCCCAATGGCGGGCATGGTTGGGCGAACGGTGACATGCTCTAGCCCCAAGCCCCGTGCAATGCTGGCGACGGTTTGCGAGGCCTGATCACCGGCTTTTTCGAGCAAGCCTTTTTCAATGGCGGCATTGACCATGCTTTCCATCGCTTCGCGGCGGGCCGCGTCCATCATGCTAATATCATGCGAGCTGAGCCAGCCTTTTTTGTGCCATAATATGTGTGTCAACGATTCATCGACATAAACCATAAAGACCTTGGTCGGCGGCAATGTAATTTCAGCACTTTTGCCATCGACGGCAATATGCACATCTTCATCGCGCAGATGTTTCAAATTGACCCCAGCAATGACGCGCACACCCACTTCCATCATCAATTCTTCGCCGATAAATGGGTCGAGCATCATCGAGCGCAACTCGCCTTTTTGGCGTTGGCGTTCTTTGCGTATTTTTACTGTGCCAATTTGCCCATAGCTCACCAAGGCAGCGGTGCGCACCTCGTTTACCACAACGGTTGGTGAAATGAGGGTGTTGACGACAGGCGGTGGCGTTGGGGCAGGTAGGGCTTCGCTCGGTTTGCTTTGCGTCAATATAAACAACCCAATCTGGCAGCCAAAGGCGATCAACAACGCCAGCAATCCCCCCAACCCCAACCCCTGTGACGAGGCTGCCACTGCAAACAAGGCAGTGCCACCCACCACCAATAACGATACACGTTTGATTGTGTATGACATGTGTTTGGTGCGTTCACGCCAAGGCTTAATAAATGTTTGAAGGTATTGCATTCACACTATTAATCGCAAATTCAAGGGATTTCATTCGCCAAAATTTTGCTGATTTTGGCTGAATCAATATTACCGCCCGACACCACACACACCGTTTTGCCATGGCTGCGGCCTGCCAAGGCTGCCGCGGTCGCCAGCGCCCCAGCACCTTCGGCCACCACCCGGTTGCGCTCAATCATCAACTTGATGGCGGCAGCCACTTGGCCGAGGCTGACGGTGCAGGCATCGTCTAACACTTGGCTGGTCAGCGGCCATATATCGGCCAATGCGCTGCGGCTGCCCGCGCCATCGACAAACGACGGTGTAAATGCGGCTTCGGTGGGCTGGCCCGCTGCCCGTGAGGTATAAAACCCCGCCGCCGTATCTGGCTCAACCGAAATCACTTTAACATTGGGCTTAATGGCGTGAATGGCGCTAGCGATGCCTGCACACAACCCACCGCCGCCATAAGGCACCAAAACCGTCTCGACATCGGGCATCTCTTCCATAATTTCAAGCCCAATACTGCCATTCCCCGCAATCACCGCCGGATCGCTAACCGGATGCACAAATAACCCGCTCATGCCAGCGTAATGATGGGTGACGATGACCTCCCACCAAGTTGCATATGGCACTTTAATGATCGTGCCACCCAAGCGCCGAATGGCGGCTAGTTTGGTTTCGGGGGCAGTGTCGGGCACAATAACAGTGCAGGCGATGCCGAGCCGCCGCGCATGCCACGCTACCCCTTGCGCCATATTGCCCGCGCTAGCGGTATAAACACCGGCGGCCAGTTGGGCTGGGCTGGCTTGGGTAATGGCGCTGCCTGCCCCGCGCAGTTTAAATGAACCAATTGGCTGCAAATTTTCGAGCTTAAGGTAAATGTCGGCAGGCGCATCGTCTACATTCAAACGCACCAAAGGTGTGCGCATAATAGAACTGGCGATGCGCTGGCGTGCTGCCTGAATATGGGCGAGGGTGATGGTGTTTGGCGTTAGCATTAGGTTAATTGTGCATCAATATGTAACAGCGCCCCCAACATCACATTGGCCCCATTCACACAATCTTCAAGCGAGGTAAACTCTTTGGGTGAATGGCTGATGCCGCCGACACTGGGCACAAACAACATAACCGATGGGCAAATGGCCGCCATACAC
>CAZLOF010000510.1:0-3910 GCA_964560745.1 uncultured Thermoflexus sp. | reverse complement strand
CGCTGACACCGGCGCAGCCAAACCCGCTGCACCTGTCACCCTAAAAGGTGCAAAAGTGAATTGGCTAGGCGGCGCATGGAGCTTCTTGCCCGAACTTGACCCCGTGATTGACAATTTTGCCAATGATTGGGCCAAGCAAAACAATGTCACCCTCACCATGGAGCGTGACCAAAACTTTGGGCCAAAGATCCAAACCGCCATCGAAACCGGTAGTGGCGCAAACATCATTCAGTCGTCCACCCCACCCGCCATTTATGCCAAGAGCTTGGCCGATGTCAGCGATGTGGCCGAGGCCCTAAGCAGCGAAGGCGGCGGTTATTTGCCCGCTGGCCCATTCCTCGCCAAAAATGCCGGCAAATGGATTGCCGTGCCACTCGGTCAACACAACTGGTTCATGAACTATCGTGAAGACTGGTTTAAGGAAGAAGGCGTTACCAAATTCCCCGATACATGGGATGAAATATTGGTTGCAGGCAAAAAATTGAAGGCCAAAGGCCGCCCCTTCGGCATGACTTTCTCAGATAAAGCCGGTGGCGATGGCAACGCAGCGCCTTACTTGGTGTTGTGGGCATTTGGAGCCAAAGAATTTAACCCCGATGGCTCATTGGCCCTCGACAGCAAAGAGACCCTCGCCGCGCTCGAATATGCCATTCAGTTCCACAATGATTGTGGCGACCCGGGCGAAGTGGCCTATGACGACGGTGCAAACAACTCTGGTTTCTTGGCTGGCAAAATCTCGATGACAGCCAACGTCAACACCATTTATTTGCCCGCTACCAAAAACAACCCCGCCGTTGCCGCCGGGATGAATCACGCCATCCCACCCAAAGGTCCAGCCGGGCGCTTTGGCGCATGCACCTTGCCTTGGTGGGGCATTTTGGGTCATACCAAAGGGGCTGATCTGGATGCCGCGAAAGACTTGATCAAGAACTTCTTCTCAATCAAGAACCTCGGTGCGTTCTACAAGGCTGGTCAAGGCTATATCTTGCCCATGTTGCCCAAGTTTGAAAACGAACCCATTTGGCCCGCCGACCCCAAACTGGCAATTGCCAAAGACATGTTTAAGTTGGCATTACCAGCAGGGTATAACTTGCCAAACAACAACAAACTGTCGAGCTTGATGCAAGAAAAAGTGCTAATCGGCAAACTGTTCTCGCAAGCCTGCTCAACTGGCAACGCCAAAGCCGCCTTAGCCGGTGTGATGAAAGACATCAACGACCTCAAGTTGCTCAGCTAAAGAAATGAGGTTTTAAAAGATGAAGGATAAAGGATGAGGGATGAAGAATTCTTCACCCTTCATCCTTCACCTTTTATCCTTCATCCTTCACCTTTTATCCTTCACCTTTCATCCATTCACTCCTTCACTCATTTCCCAATGCAAACGCCCACCTTATCTGCCAAAATATCGAGATTGTTGCACAAAGACAGCACGCTAGGGCCGATTTTGCTCAGCCCCGGTTTTTTGTTTTTAGCCGTCATGATGGCCTATCCGTTTTTTTATGCCATCTATCTCAGCTTTACCGATAAAGAAGTGGGTAGTGTCGCGAATTTCACTGGGTTTGAAAACTACCAAAAACTACTCAGCACCACCCTATTCACCAAAACGGTAGTGAATTCGCTGGTCTATACCAGCATCGCGCTCGTGCTAAAGTTTTGTTGTGGCATGGCGTTGGCACTCTTGCTCAATCGCCCATTTATTGGGCAACGCTTTGCCAAAGCGCTCATGCTCTTGCCTTGGATTTTGCCCACCGCCTTCAGCACCATGATCTGGCAATGGATTTTCAGCCCCGCCTTTAGCATTGTGAATGAAGTGTTGGTGAACAAACTGCACCTCATTTCGCAACCATTGCCCTTTTTAAGAGATGAAACATGGGCGATGGGGTCGCTCATTTTTATCAACTTGTGGCGCGGCTTACCCTTCTTTGCCATCACCTTTCTGGCGGCCATTCAATCGGTGTCAAATGAAATCATCGAAGCCAGCCGCATTGATGGCGCAAACCCGTGGCAAAGCTTTTGGCTCATCGTTTTCCCTGCCATTTTGCCTGTTGTCACCATCGTCATGCTCATCTCAACTATCGGCACCTTGGGCGATTTCGATTTGCCGTTTTTGCTCACACGCGGCGGTCCCAATAACGCCACCACCATGTTTGCGCTCACCACCTACAACTTATCGCTTGGCTCTGGCCTGATTGGGCTTGGGTCGGCGGTGACGATGACCATGTTCCCATTTTTGCTGGTGTTGATCATCGCCTCACTGGTTAATGTGCGTCGCCAACAACAAAGTTAAAGCAACGTAAACCTCGGAGGTCTTAGCAAAATCTAATTTGTCTGTCTATTAAACCTGCCCTATTCAACCACCATGAATGCACCGCAAATTGCCCGCAAAGTCATTAAACAAGCGCCGCTTTATCTAGCGCTCGCTGCCGTTCTCATCTTTTTGCTGTTCCCATTTTATTGGGGCTTCATCACCTCGCTCAAAACCGAGGCCGAAATTTACGATTTCACCGGCAATTTCCTCATTCCCAAAGCGCCTACGTTTAACAATTATTTCCTGTTGTTTACCACCAAAAATTATTTTGTGTGGTTTTGGAACACCCTATTCGTCTCATTGGTCACGACCGTTATCTCGGTCATTATTTCTGTCATGGCCGGTTTTGCCATTGCACGGCTCAAATTTCGCGGGGCGGCGCTGGCTGGAACCTTAGTTTTCATCACTTATATTGCGCCTAAAGGCTTTTTGTTTGTGCCATTGGCGCAAATATTAAAAGAATGGGGCTTGTTGGGTGGGTTATCTGCGCTCTATATCACTTATCCAACCTTTCTCATCCCATTCTGCACCTGGCTACTCAGCGGCTATTTTGCCAATGTGCCACACGAGCCAGAAGAATGCGCGATGGTAGACGGGGCCAGTCGTATTGGCGCGATTATTCGCATTACGTTACCGATGGCAATTTCGGGCATCATCACGGCTGGCATTTTCTCGTTTACGGCCTCATGGAACGAATTGGTGTATTCGATTGCCCTTACCAGTGGCGAGCAAAACCGTATGCTCACCACCGGCGTAATGGGCGCATTTGCCCAAGGCGATTTTATGGTAATCGGCCCGCTAATGGCCGCCGCCACTATTTCATCTGTGCCAATTGCCATCCTCTATTTCTTCTTCACCGACCGTTTTGTCAGTGGCTTAACCGCTGGCGCAACCAAAGGCTAAAAGCGAAAGCATATGTTTTCACAATACAAAATTGTGCGTCTCACAGCATCGGTGTTTAAACCCGGTGAATATGAGCTACAGCGCTATGCCGCATTGGGTTTACCCATGACGCAAGTGCACGACGAAGACCCCGATGCCCTGGCCGCTGCCGTCGCCGATGCCGACATTGTTGCCCTGATCGGCACCAAAGTGCCACGCAAAGTGGTCGATGCCATGCAAAAATGCCGCGCCATTGCCCGTTTTGGTACTGGCACCGACAAAATTGATGTGGCCCGCGCCACCGAGTTGGGTATTTTGGTGGCAAACACGCCTTTCTTTTGCATCGAAGAAATGGCTGATCATGTTATGGCGATGGCGTTGCATTTCAATCGGCGGCTGGCCAGCCAACATCAGGGCATGATGGATGGCGACCTCGCCCGCGCCCGCCGCGACACCGCCAACATTAACCGCATGAGCGCCTGCACCTTGGGGCTGGTTGGGTTTGGGCGCAGCGCCGTACACACCGCCCGCCGCGCCAAAGGCTTTGGCATGAGGGTGCTGGCAACCCGCCAAAACAAAAATGCCCCGCGTGATGAAGCCGATGCGTTGGGGGTAGAGATGACTGACCTCGACACCGTCTTGCGCGAATCAGATTACGTCTCGCTGCACATTCCGCTCACCCCAGCCACTCACCACATTATCGATGCGGCGGCGTTGACC
>CAZLOF010000509.1:0-3939 GCA_964560745.1 uncultured Thermoflexus sp. | reverse complement strand
GGTATGTGGTTTGTCGATGGGCGGTTTGGTCACATTACAGTTGGCGCGGCGGCAGGCCGAGTTTGGGCAAATTGATGGCATTGTGTTGATGGGCACGCCCGTTGCCTTGCGCAACCGCTTGGCAGGGTTGGCACGGCTGGCCAAATATGTTGTCTCCGATTTTGGCCTGCTTGATCGCGCCGATTTTCGCCTGCCGCATGTGCAAAAATTTGTATTGCGTAATGCACCACCCGATGCTGTCATCGATTTTAGCGACAAACAAGTGATCGCCGCCATTCGCAAACAGGCACGTATTCCGCTCGATGCCGTAGACCAGCTTTTGCAACTCAACAAATTGGCGGTACGCGAATTGCCTCATGTGCGGGTTCCGGCGCTCATTGCACAGGGGCGGCATGATCATGTGGTTAGCCCACACAGCGCCCAAGCCATTTACGAGCGCATCGGCTCAACCGATAAGCACCTACTTTGGTTGCCGCACAGTGCCCATGTTTTGCCACTCGAGCCAGACCATATTGAGTTGTTTGCAGCGATCGGGCAATTTGTGGGGCGAGTAACGAGATGATTTTTCGCCTCATGTCGCTATTTTAGAAATCGAGTTTCTTCAAGAAACCCGATTTCTTGCGGCGCGTTTGATGAGAGGTGATATCTTTGCCAACCTTTAATTGTGCAAAGTATAGAATATGACATATGATACAAGCGCAACTTGAAGCCCATTTCAACCCTATTCGCCAACAGATTATTGGCATAGACCAAACATTTAACGGGCCGTATGGCGAGCAAAAAATAGCCTATGCTGATTGGACGGCGAGCGGACGACTTTATGCGCCGGTCGAACAGCGTCTTAGCCATACCTTTGGCCCCTTTGTCGCAAACACTCACAGCGAGTCGAATACTACTGGCACAACCATGACCCATGCTTATCATTTGGCGCAGAAAATGATTAAGCAACACGTCAATGCCAGCGCCAACGATGTCATTATTACCGCTGGCCCGGGTATGACGACCGTGGTAAACAAATTTCAACGCATTTTAGGCTTGCGTATGGTTGAGCAATTGCAACCTTATCTCAATTTGCCGACGGCACAGCGCCCCGTGGTATTTGTCACCCATATGGAGCACCATTCAAACCAAACCTCATGGTTGGAGACAATTGCCGACGTAGAGGTGTTAGCGCCAGATGCACAGGGCCTTGTTTGTACCGATAGTTTGCGCCAGCGCTTGGCTCAATTTGCCGATCGCTCATTAAAAATCGGCGCCTTTACCTCGTGTAGCAATGTCACTGGTATCTAAACCCCTTATCACGAGTTGGCCGCCATCATGCACGAACACGGCGGTTTGTGTTTTGTCGATTTTGCAGCATCGGCACCCTATGTCAATATTGATATGCACCCCAGTGACCCGCTGCAAAAGCTCGATGCGATTTATTTTTCACCGCATAAATTTTTGGGCGGGCCGGGCAGCCCGGGCGTGCTTATTTTTGACAGCCAGCTTTATCACAACCGTGTGCCCGATCAGCCGGGCGGTGGCACAGTGAATTGGACAAACCCGTGGCAGCGCCATAGTTTTGTCGATAATATCGAAGTGCGTGAAGACGGCGGCACGCCCGGCTTTTTGCAAGCCATCAAAGCGGCACTCGCCATTCAGTTAAAAGATCAGATGGGGGTTGACCGTATTCGCGCCCGTGAAGAGCACCTGATGCAGATTTTGTTTCGCGAAATGCGTTCGATCCCGCGTATGAATATTTTGGCTGGGCATATTGAGCAACGGCTGGGCATTTTGTCGTTTTATATCGAAGCCGCACATTACAACTTGATTGTGAAAATGCTCAATGATCGTTTTGGGGTGCAGGTGCGTGGTGGCTGCTCGTGCGCTGGTACCTATGGGCATTATTTGTTGCACGTAGACCCTAGTTTTAGCAAACGCATCACCGATCAAATTGATGCAGGTAATTTGTCAGAGAAGCCGGGCTGGGTGCGCATGTCTATTCACCCAACCACCACCGATGATGAGGCTTATTTTTTTGCATACGCGGTGCGTGAGACGGTGGCACATCTTGATACGTGGGCCGACGATTATGTGTATTCGGCGCAGGCCAATGAGTTTTATCATCGTAATGACACGACCACGAGCCGCGCTCAACAGTTGGCGGTGGTGCGTCGGTGGTTTGAGATGGGGGTTTAGCATTCGCCGGTGAGTTTATATCTAAGAAGGGTAAAAATTGAGGAGATGTTGATACCACTAACCATCTTCAGGCATAGCCTGAGGATGGTTAGTGGTATCAGCGAAAATTTGCCTTAATTCTCACGAGGGATCGGTCTAAATATCTCGCGGGTCATTTGTCATCATCACCACCTTGGGGCTAAAACGCGCCAAAATATCGACGAGGTCGCTTTGAGCATTGATGACCTCATTAATATTTTTGTAAACCTGCGGGGCTTCGTCTAACCCACCGCCCAACAAGATAATGCCGCGCTCGCGCATGTACTCATCGCGCATAGTTTTGGTGATGGTTTTGGTGGCTTGGGTTCGGCTCATTAGCCGCCCCGCACCATGCGAAGCGCTGCTGAGCGCATCGGCCTTTCCACGCCCGCTCACCACATAACCAACATCGCCCATGCTACCCGGAATGATGCCCAACACCCCCGCACCGGCGGGCGTTGCCCCTTTGCGATGCACGATTACTTCGCGCTGCCCGTTTGGGGCTGAGGCATCGGCCACCCATTCCTTCCATGCAAAATTATGGTGGTTTTCGACCACTGCGGCGGGTTTTAGCCCGGCGGCTTTGGCGGCGTTGTGGTGAATGACACGATGGTTGGCGGCGGCATAGCGCCCAGCCAAATTCATCGCCAGCCAATATTCTTGCCCGGGGCTGGTATTAAGCGGCAACCAGCCTAAATGCGACAAATCGCCCCCGGCTTGTTTGAGTTCGGGGTGCATGTGTTTGGCGATGGCGCTAAAGTGCTCGCACACCCGCGCCCCAAAACCACGGCTGCCGCTGTGCGACAACAAGCCGAGGTATTTGCCGGGTTTTAGCCCCAATGGGCTATCGGCAGCCAACACCTCCACTTCGCCCCATTCGACAAAATGGTTGCCAGAGCCAGAGGTGCCGAGTTGCTTGTGTGCCTTGTCTTTGAGCGAGCGCAATAGCCCATGTGCCTCCCAATCTGGGTCATCCATCACCTCATCATCCATCGGCGGCTTCCATTCAACCCCAGCCCCAAAACGGGTTTGCTCACGCAATATCTTTTCAAAGCGGCCCTTTTGCTGGCCGATCATGATTGCGCTTTCAGGGAAAACGCTCAACCGCATACGACAGGCAATATCGACCCCGACCGCGTAGGGGATGACGGCGTTTTCGGCGGCAAGCACCCCGCCGATGGGCAAGCCATAGCCGACATGCGCGTCGGGCATGAGCGCACCTGCCACCGTTACGGGCAAGCGCATGGCGTTATCCATTTGTTTTCGCGAGTTGGCATCGATATAAGCCTCGCCATACACGGCATAGGGCAATGGCTGCTCGCGCAGTTCGCCATATAAATTGGTTTGAATGTGTGATGTATCCATCATAAAAGTCGAAAAAATAAATCACCCGCTTCGATTGTATTGCTTTTATTAAGCTTGGTCGAAGCGGGTGATTAAAACTGTTGTTTCATCTATTGGCCTTATTCGGGCGCAGCTTCGGGTGCTGAATGGGTATCGAATTCACCGGTTCGGAATATTTGCTTCGGCATGGTGTGTAATCTTAGCGGCGGTTTTGGCATTGTCAAGCATTTTTGCTTGACAAAATTTTGACATAGAGCAAATTCCTAAAAGATGAAGGGCCGCGATCACTATCTAGCCCCAAAAGCATCGCTTTGGGGGCTAGATAGTGACCTCGGCAATTATGTTATTTGAGCATACGCCCCATTATCGAAAAGTCCTAATTCCGCACCCTAAGGC
>CAZLOF010000508.1:0-3944 GCA_964560745.1 uncultured Thermoflexus sp. | reverse complement strand
GCGCTAGCTTGGGTGTGCTGATGCAGGGCGAATATTTTACGGCTGGCTTTGGCGTCACCAACGCCGAGCATCCATTGCCGGTAACGCCCGACACCCTGTTTCAAGTTGGCTCGATCACCAAAACCTTTGTCGGCAGTTTAGCCATGCGTTTGGTCGAAAAAGGCTTGCTTGACCTCGATGCGCCGATTGTGCGCACGCTGCCAAACTTTGCTTTGGCCGACGCGGCGGCGACCCAAGGCGTGACGGTGCGGCATTGTCTCAACCATACCGGTGGCTGGCTGGGCGATTGGTTTAATGACTGCGGCGAGGGCGACGATGCTATTGCGCAGATTGTGGGCCAGATGGCCCAGCTTGAACAATTGACCCCCTTGGGTGAAAAGTGGAGTTATAACAATGTCGGGTTTGCATTGGCGGCGCGGGTGTTTGAGCAACTCACCGGCAAGACTTTTGAGCAATTGTTGCAAGATGAGATTTTTACACCGCTCAACCTGCACCATACCTTTATTTTCCCGAACGATGTTATGACGCAGCGCTTTGCGGCGGGGCATCATGTCACGCCCGACGGGGTGCTGGTGGCACGGCCTTGGCAATTGGGCCGCGCCAGCCACCCGCCCGGTGGCATTATTTCGACGGTGGGCGATTTGCTCATTTATGCGCAAACGCACATGGGGGCGGGTGATGTGGGGTTTTTGTCGCCCGCCAGCCTGCGCCACATGCAAACGCCGACGCTTGAGGCCACCGGTTTGTATCAGATGGGGCTGACATGGTGGGTTGGGCAAGCCGCCAGTGGGGCGTTTGTCGAGCATGGCGGGGCCACCAACGGCCAGATTGCGACGTTGCGGCTTGTGCCGTCACACGGTTTTGCGGTTGCCATCCTCACCAACGCTGGGGTGGGGCGGGCGCTCACCGCCGAGCTGGGGCATTTGGCGATGCAGATTTTCTTGGGCGAGGGGATGCCTGATTCGCCGCTGATGCCAGCACAACCCGCGCTTGCCGAGTATTGCGGGCATTATGTGGCACGCCTGAATGAGGTGGATGTGACCGAGCAAGACGGCAAATTGTGGTTGACGGTGCGGGCGCTGGGGCGTTTTCCACGTCCCGATAGCCCGCCGCCACCGCCGCCACTTGATGTCTCGCCGCCGCTCGAAGTCGGCTTTTATGCGCCCGACCGTTTAGTTGACGCCAACGCTACCACCTTTGGCCCACGCGGCGAGTTTGTGCGCGATGTCGCTGGCGCGGTAGTATGGCTGCGTTGGGGCGGGCGGTTGTTGCGTAGGGGCTAATGAGTATTGTTTTCTACGCTTAAGCCTGCAAAGTATATATGGATTTTGCAGGCTCAGATGTTGGATATCTAATGAGATAATAGAACTAATATTCGATTATGTCTAAGCCTGATGTGGAAATAGCGCCATACCTATATAAAAATAATTCTGGATTGCATTTGGATCATTTGACATCCGATGTGATAGATGTGTATCTCAATAAAATTATTTGTGGTGACGCGATTGAAACAATGAAATTAATGCCCAGCGAAAGCATAGATTTAGTCGTAACTTCACCTCCCTATAATTTAAAAAACTCAACTGGAAATGGCATGAAAGATGGGAGAGGTGGCAAATGGCGAAATGCACGTCTTGTGAATGGTTATGCAACGCATCATGATTCAATGCCACATGATGAATATACAGCTTGGCAACGCAATTGTTTAACAGAGATGTTAAGGCTTATAAAGCCCGACGGGGCCATTTTTTATAATCATAAATGGCGCGTTCAGGCAGGTTTATTGCAAGACAGACATGATATTGTCGAGGGGTTTCCCGTTAGACAAATCATTATTTGGAAAAGAAAAGGTGGGATTAACTTCAATCCCGGTTATTTTCTGCCCACATACGAAGTCATTTATCTCATTGCAAAACCTGATTTTAAACTTGTTCCAAAGGCTAATCGATTTGGCGATGTGTGGGAATTTACACAAGAAATGAGCAATCCGCATCCGGCGCCTTTTCCATTAGATCTTATTGAGCGAATTGTTTCTAGTACATCGGCGCAAATCATTTTAGACCCTTTTATGGGTAGTGGGACAACCGCTATTGCTGCAAAAAAATTTAATAGGTCTTTTATTGGTATTGATATTGCTTCTGACTATTGTGAAATGGCCCAAAAACGTTTAAATGGAGATGCTTGGATTGATGACAAACCCCGACTTCTTGAAAACTGAAACTGAAATTTTGCAAAACCCTTGGCGTAATGTGTATTGGTTTGCACGTATGTTAATTAATAGCGACAAATATGGAAGCGTTGGCAAGGATAGTAAAAATTTGGCAGGGCTTACAGCACAACTCCGGCTGATTATCGATAAACCCGGGCAAACAGACTTAGAAAAACTTGATATATGCAAATCAGTCATTAAAGAGGTAATGACAAGCAGGTATAAAAATGCTGAGGCAAGCAAAAAACGTGTAACTCTGTTTTGTAATGATCTTGAACAAAAGCTAGAAAATCTAGCCGATATTTCTGTTTTTATTCTTACAGCCGAATTGGTAATGATTCCCATAAACAATGCACTAATGGGAATCCCAAATGATGATAGGGAGTTTACAATTGCAACAGCTAAAGCTTATTTAAATCGATTGGGCGAAAAAGGTTTAGCCACTGTGGTTAATATTTGGGATGATTTAGGTGTGGAAGGTTGTCTCACGGCTGAGAGAATAGCGGTGATTAAAGAATTTTCACAGTTGCGTTATCAAATTGCAAAAATGCCTGTGGCCGATTCGGATATGGTTTTAACTGCATTTGTTCAGGAATTTGAAAGAAGGTTGGGTCAAAAGCGTAAAGGGCGAGCGGGCGGAAGCTTGGAAGATGTTGCATCGTTTCTCTTTGAATACTATAAGATTGAAGCCGCAAACGCTCCAGAACATTTTCAAGCAGACATTGAAGTTGATAAATGGGTTCGATGTAAAGATCGCTGGCTCATAGGAATATCGTGCAAGAGAACACTGCGCGAGCGTTGGAAACAGGTATCGAGCGCTGATCGAGGTGTCTTAAGCAAATATAAGATTCGCCAGATATGGCACTTGATTACTTATGACGAAGACTTATCAGACGATAAATTAACGTTACTTGGTAGTCTTGGGCATGTTTTTTATTTGCGTGATGATAGTAGGAAATTGCTTCACGCCAGTACGCATATTGGCATGAAAGACTATGTTCGGCCAATGAGCGTGTTTATCAAAGACATTCAACGTGAACAAAGTAAATAATGAAATGTTAGATTGATTTTCATAAAGTTTACATGTTTTCCTTCCTTCATCTCTCCGACCTACACCTGTTACCCGATGCCGACGGCCAAATATTGGGCCAAACGCACTATGCCAAGGCCCGCGCTGCCCTGCAAATGGCAAGCACGCTCGAAATTGCGCCAAAGTTTGTGCTGATCACGGGCGATTTGGCGCATCGTGAAGAAATCGGCAGTTATGAATTGCTTAAGACCCTAATCAGCGAGATTGAGGCGCGGTTTGGCGTGCCGGTGCTGTTGGGTGTGGGCAACCATGATGATCGTGGGCATTTGCGGGCGGTGATTCATGGGCAGACCGCAAATAACGCCCCCTATTTTTACAGCCAGCGCATCGCGCTTGCGCCAAATGCCAGCGTGCGCGTCATCATGCTCGATACCCAAGTGACTGGCAAAACACGCGGCGAGGTCAGCCCCGAACAGTTGGCGTGGTTGGGCGAGCAATTGGCCCAATCGAGCGAGCGCGACACGATCTTGGCGCTGCATCACGCGCCGCTGCCAGTCACCATTCGCACCTTCCAGCCGCATCAGCTCAGCAACGCTGCCGCTTTGGCTGCGGTGATTGCGCCCTATGCCGACCGTATTTTGGGAATCTTGCATGGGCATATTCATTACGCCTATGCGGGCGTGTTTGCTGGGGTGCTGTGCGCCT
>CAZLOF010000507.1:1881-3954 GCA_964560745.1 uncultured Thermoflexus sp. | reverse complement strand
AGGGCCTTTAGGCGTGTTAGCTTTGTCCACGCGCCTAAAGGCCCTCTCGTGATTTTGACCTTATCGCTTTGATTTTTCTCGGAGAGGGTTTCTTAAATCAAATTTCACTTTTTTGTCAGCTGAAATCACGTGGTTTTATCAAATCAGAGAGCATATTTAGACAAAACGAATGCCGAAAAATTGTTTTAAGAAACACTGTCTCAATAATTGAGATAGTGAAATCGGCCCTTCATTTTTATAAGGCAGGCGCTCGGCCCGAAAAAGACTTCGAGCGGCGTAATTATCGCCGCTCGAAGATGAACAAAGGTTAACGTCAAAACACGGGAATTTCTTGATCGAGTTGTCCAGATCTGAGTCTGGAACATGACCGTTTGTTTAGGTGTGTTCCGTATTTGCGTTGCGCTTATAGATAAAATTATAGTTACAACGACACATTTGTCTACTGTATTTTTGATGAGAAGCCTCGTCCGAATGGCGGATTTTTTGTTGTGTTGATAGCAATCTTGAAATGATTGGCGGCAAAGTTGCCTTTTTGTAGCAAAAGCCATCTGATAACGCACCTAAAAAAATTTGGGGCGATAATTCAAGCTGTGAACTGGCCCCTAATCGCGCTTATTGTTGTTATTTTGGTATTGCTCGGCATCATCGTCTATTGGCAATTGGTCGTCGCCGAAGGGGCATATCTTGGCCCGCGTGTGGTGGCCTTGCTTTATGATGGGTTTGCCCCGCGTTATGACAAGGTCAAAGAATTTGACCCTGAATATGATGCGCTAACTTTGGCCGAGCCAGTCATGTTGCACTTGCAGCATCGGCCTAAGCCGACAACCCCCGTGCAGATTTTAGATGTGGGAACCGGCACTGGGCGCTTACCCGCCGCCTTATTTGCCCAGCCCGAATTTGATGGGCAGGTGATTGCCATCGACTTATCGCCCAAAATGTTGGCTTTGGCGCAGGCGAATCTTGCACCTTTTGCAGCGCGGTTAACATTTATGTTGCACGATGCGCAACAACTGCCGTTTGATGACAATCATTTTGAGGTGGTGACTTGCCTCGAAGCGCTTGAATTTTTTGCCGACCCACCGATGGCGGTGCGTGAAATGTTGCGTGTGCTAAAACCGGGTGGGTTGCTGATGCTCAGTAATCGCATTGGCCCCGATTTGTGGAAATTGCCGGGGCGGGCTATGCCAACCCCACAATTTGTATCGCGTTTAGCCGCCTTGGGTGGGCAACAAATCGAAACCGAAACTTGGATGGTTGATTATGACTTGGTGCGGGCAACAAAAAAAGAGCGCCAGCAAGTCCCTGGCGCTCCTACAGCTTAAGATTTACGCAAAGCCCATGCTAACAAAAGTGTCGAGTAGTGCTTTCGAAATTACCTCTTTCGGGTTAAGATTATTGAATGATGGGGGCATTATTGGCCGCCTCATTGGGCACAGTCAATGAGGCAAAAACATAGCCCGGCCCGCTAGGGGTACGCACCTCAAACCACAGCCCGTCAGCAGTTTTGCCCGTCACCTCAATTATTTCGCCATATTGCAATGCTTGCTTAATGCTGGCCGATGTATTGGGCTGTGAGCGAATATTTGCTCCTTGTATTATTCGGCCTGCTGTTGCTGCGCCAGCCCCACTTGGCGCTAATACCGCTTTTGCTGGTTCAGGCAATGCCAATGGCACAGGCGTAACCGGCGGCACCGGCCCAGCCGGTAAGCCCGGCGCATTGCCCAATGATGTTGGCGGCGCGATAATCGTATCATTGGTCACTAACCCGATATTGTCGCTAAATATCACTTGGTCAGCATTGACATAAACCTTGTTGCCTTTATATAGCACAGTCCAAAAATCATCATTGGCCTTGCCCAGTACAACCAAATTAACATTGTTCTGAACTTCAACAATGACATTTGAGCTAGGATTGGGGTCGCTCAATAAAATGAGTTTTTGCCCTTTTGAATAAATCACGCCTACTGCCCCTAACGATTTAAGATCAGGTAACACGGCTGGTGCTGATTGTGGCGATGGTAGTGGGGTGGATTGGGTGACTGGGGTAGGGGCGGGTAGGGTGGATGAAGCCGT
>CAZLOF010000507.1:0-1871 GCA_964560745.1 uncultured Thermoflexus sp. | reverse complement strand
AACATAGGCTGGGTTGCCATTAAAAGTCACTACCCACCAATCCCCCTTTTGCCCAGATGATGGCAAGGTTTCACCGGCTTTAATTGTGCCCACAATTTGATTTTGCACCCCGGGCCCACTACGCACATTTAGCACAGGCACATTGGCTTTTACTATTCCTATTGGGTTAATGGTGGGAGTGTTTGCCGCATTTGCTGCAATCGTAGCAGCAGAAGGCGCAACAACAGGGGGGGGGAGCAATGTTGCGTCAGTGACACTGCTAGGAAAGCCGGGCAAATTGACATAAGCCGAGCCATTTTGCCGTTCACTGGTCGCCACCGGTGCTAGCGGGATGGGTTTTGATTGCTGTTTTACGCCATTGCTCGACCCAGTTGGCACAAACGCTTGCCCCAAACAAATGCCGCTTGCGCCGTGATTTGGCAAGATTTCAAAACAGCTATCATCAACAAAGGCATCGTTATGTTGTACCGGCACAGCCGCACGTGATTGCACAAAGGCCAAGACCTTGTTGTTTTTGGCCGTTGCATCGACGCTAATTTGATACCATTTGTCATAAGGTTGTGTCCACGGTGAACACACCAGCTCTTTGCTCAGCATATTGCGTGGGCCGCCATCTTGTAAGACACAAGCCCGAATTTGCATATTGCCGTCGCGGCTTGATGAGGGCGGAATGGCGGGGTCGTTGTCATTAGACGACCAAAGCGACACCCATGAGGTGTAACGCACCGCTTGGCCCGGGCTTAGCCCTTCAACCACTTGCATCACGCCAGCGGCTTTGTTGAGCGCAAAAAAATTAAACCAGTGGTCGCCGCCTCCCCCACTATTAACGCGATAAGGATAATCACGGGCAAAAGTTGGGCGAAATTCTGGGGTGCGATAGTTTTGGTCACGCAGGTCGGTGCCGGGCGGTGGCTCTTCCCAAAAGGGTGTCCAGTTCCACGATACATTTAACTCACCGCGCCCACCAAAATAGGCTCCGGGGTGTTCATGTCCGGGGTTGGTAAATAAATTGACCCCCACTGGTGCTGGCGACTGCGCGATCCCTACATTTGTAGGGATGAGTAACGTTGTAAGCGCTAAATAAGCTACAACTTTTCCCCATTTTCTAACCGATTGCTGCTTCATAGCTTTTTTCTTTGTTATCTCCTGCTCAAAATATTTGTTTGCATTGCAATGATTACGATATGTTTTGTTTTTTGAAAACAGCATTCTATGGCGAGAAATAGCCAAAACCTTGCGGTTGGGCTTACGAAACCGATATCGGTATTTCGTATCAAAAGCAGTGAAAAATAGTGAGGCTGAATGAAGATTAATTACCCAAATCAACAAAACATATTTAATTGTTGGGCACATTATACAAAACAATTGCTTCGTTTTTGGATGGGTTATCGGTATCTTCTCAATATTAAACGTTAAGAAACAGACCCTAAATGGTTAAATGAACATACCCCAAAACCACTTAAAACTTGTAATCTTTGTTTCATATGAAGTCTTTCTCAAATAATTAATTTCATAATGAATGGGTTCCAGTGGAATAAAATACCAGACCCAAACCCGTTGATACAAAAGGGGAAGTATAAAGATTCCGGCAAACCTAGCTGGCAGTTGAAAGCAGTTCATCCAGAAGTACAGCATATGCCCTATAATTTCAAACTTCAGTTCGAAAACCCTGAAGCTATCAGTGAAGGAACCTTGATTTATCAGTCGATCCAAGCTAGTAACTTACTCGAACTGCAACAGTATATCAAGTTCGTTCTTGGCCAAGGACCGCTTCCTGATTTCATTAATGAAGAGAGTAACTTGAAAACTGTCAAGTTTAACTCTTATGTTGAAAGTGGCAATCTTAATAAAGTTTTCGAATTGTACCACAA
>CAZLOF010000506.1:783-3981 GCA_964560745.1 uncultured Thermoflexus sp. | reverse complement strand
GGTTCCACGTACGCGCCCCAGCCCCATTTATGGGGCGTTGTTATGTAGCGCGGGGATTGATCCCCGCGCGAACCCAATCCGCCGCACAATAAACATCATCGATGATGATGTGAGAAGGTCGTCTGGCGCACCCGCGCGGGGATCAATCCCCGCGCTACATAACAACGCCCGCTACGCGGGCTAAAAATTTTGCCGCGGTGAGGTAAGCCAATGACAAAAATTATCAGCAAACCAGATGCCGCCCACCTTGGAGGTGGACGACATCTAGTGCTTGCGCAGGTTGTGACGTGGCTAGGCTGCTGACAATGATCATGGGTATGCGACGGCACAAATGGGCAAAACTGGCAACAAAAACGCGGCAAAAAGCGCATGAGCATAGGTAAAATAAACCCATGCAACACCTCACGCTGCGCATTACCCAACAAACCGAAGACCAAATTGCGATACGGCTGATCGACGCAAACGGGCGCGAACAAGACCGCCGCGCCCTGCCCGGCCACGAAGTGCGCACCTGGCTGCGCCAAACCGAAGAATTTTACGGCGACCATTTTCGTGCCCGTGTCAACAACTTGGCTGAATTGGGGCAACGCTTATTTCACTGGCTGGATGGCGACCAACGCTGGCTGCAAACCGCGCTGCAAAAATACCCCGACCTGACCCTGAGCGTGAGTGTGGATGGTGATATCAGCCAAGCAACCCCCAAACGGCTGCGGCATTTGCCATGGGAATTGCTGTATAACAATGGCTGGCTATGTGGGCACACCACCCACCCCTTTACCCCTGCCCGCAACATTGCGCCCTTTAGCGAAACCGCGGCCCAAGCGCCGCACAACCGCCCATTACGGGTGTTGTTTGTGGCCTGTTCACCCATTAATGTAACACCGGTGTTGGCGTATGAAAAAGAAGAAGTGGCGATTTTGCGCACCACCCAAAAACACGGCATCGAGTTGGTGGTGGAGGAAACCGGCAGCCTGCGTGGGCTGCGCGAACGGTTGGCGGCGTATGGCAAAGGGTATTTTGATGTGGTGCACCTGACCGGCCACGCCGAACTGATCACCAACAAAGACGGCAGCGAAACGCCAGTATTTGTGATGGAAAACGACCTCGGCAAACGCCAAGATGCCAGCGCCGCTGACCTAAATGAGGCTTTTGATGGGCGCTTGCCAAGGCTGTTATTTTTGTCGGGCTGCCACACCGGCGAAGCACCCCAAATTGGAGCCATGCCCTCGTTGGCAGAGGCGATGGTGAACGCCGGGATCGGGGCGGTGTTGGGCTGGGCGCTGCCGGTTTATGATGGCACTGGCATCGCCACCGCCATGCGGCTGTATGAACAACTGGCCAGCGGGATGGATGTGGATGAGGCGGTAGCCCGCACCCGTAGCGACCTGCTAAAAGCCAACCAACAAAGCAAAGACTTCCCCGATTGGCATATGTTGCGGCTGTATTGCCAGCCCAATACCCTAACAGCCTTGGTAAGCGCCCCGCGCACAGCCAATCGCAAACCCCTGCCAAAAATCAAACCCCTCAGCCACGATTTTGTGGATGGCTATAAAAATATGCGGGTGTGCCCGTCCGACCAATTTATTGGACGGCGGCGAGCAGTGCAACGCTGTTTGGCAGCCCTGCAACACCCCGCCAGCAGCGACAACTGCCCGCAAGGGGTGCAAATTACCGGCATGGGCGGGCTGGGCAAAAGCAGCCTTGCGGCACGGTTATGCCAACGTATGGCCGATACCCACCCCCGCCGCGTGGTGCTATTTGGGGCGCTCGATGAAGCCTATTTAGAAAAGAGCCTGAACGATGCCTTTGGTGATGTGCGCAAATTTGCCGCGACGCTCGCCCCCCAAGATGAAGACGAAGCACTGAAATTTCGCCTACGGCGGGTGTTGGACGAGATGTTGAGCGAACGCCCAACCTTGTTTGTATTGGATGACTTTGAGCAAAATTTGGAACCGGTTGGCGACGGCTATCGCATCAAACCCGATGCTTTAGCAACGCTGACGGCCTTGCTCGCTGCCATCCGCGACAGCGCCAGCCAAAGCCGCCTGATTGTGACCTGCCGTGTGCGGCTAACCTTGCCAGCAGGCTACCAATTGGTCGAAGAAGCGCTGCCCAGCCTGCACGAGGCCGAGCTAGATAAAAAGCTGACGCAATTGCCACACCTGAATGGCAAAAGCGGTAACGCAACGGCTGAGCTACGCGCCCACGCCGTGCGGCTGGCGACCGGCAACCCACGCTTGCTCGAATGGCTAGACAAAGCACTGGGCGACCCCAACTTGCCACACGGCGAACTGTTGGCGGCGCTGGATGGCACGCTGGCCGAATTTCGGGAACAGGCCTGGGTCAACAAACTGCTAACGCAGCAACCCCAAAGCGCCCTAACCCTGCTGGGGCGGGCGGCGGTCTATCGCCTGCCCATGCCGTTGGCGGCGTGGCGGGCGGTGCTGCCAGATGGCTTGGCGATGGCGCAACTAGACCGTTTGTGTGGCTTGGGCTTGGTTGAGCGCAGCAACGATGCTGCGGCGCATGACCCAAACCGACGTTATTTGCTTGCGCCAGTGCTGGTGGCCTTGCTCAAACCAGCTTCGCCCCGTTGGGGCTTAGCCACCGCCGACTATGCCGATGCTGTCAACCGTGCCGCTAGCCATTTGCACAGTGCATGGCTACAAGACGAGTTAAATCGTGATGAACAAACGCTGGCCTTTGACCTCGCCCTACAAGCCAAGCACTGCGAAAGCATCGCTGCCATTGGCGAAAACTTAGCGCACGGGTTAGTAAACGCCAACCGCTACCGCGAAGCCCAGTCGCTGTGCGAACTGGCGCTGGCCCAATGCGAAGATGGGCGGCTACGCCATGCCTTGGCACGAGCCCAAGTGGTGCTGGGCGACAGCCACGCCGCCCGCCAAAATTACCAGCGGGCGCGGTTAGCCTTGCAAGGCAAACCCTTCGAGCAACTCACAGCCTCCGAGCAAAGCGACTTCGCCGCCATTATTCATAACGGCGCCAGCTTAGAAGTGCAATTTGGCGACTTGGACGCCGCCATGGCCCTCTATCGCCAGTCCCTCGACCTAGACGAAAAACTCGGCGACCTCAAAGGCAAATCCGCCACCCTGCACGAGATGGCGAACGTCTTGGTCACCCGCGGCGACTTGGACGCCGCCATGGCCCTCTATCGCCAGTCCCTCGACCTAGACGAAA
>CAZLOF010000506.1:0-683 GCA_964560745.1 uncultured Thermoflexus sp. | reverse complement strand
AACTCGGCGACCTCCAAGGCAACTCCGCCACCTTAGCAAATATGGCAAACTTGCTCCATTCACGGGGGCGCAGTAAAGAAGCTTTAGCGCTTTATACGCAATCGTTACAACTATCCCAACAGCTACAAAATCTATTTAGCATGAGCAATGTCTTGTCGATGATGAGTGAGGTCTTGATCGCGCAGCAACAATATGCCGAGGCGCTGGATGGTTTAACCGATGCGCTCAACCTTGCAATCAAACTACAAGCCATGCCGCTTGCAAATAGCATTGCTGGGCGTTTAATCAATTTCAAACAACAACTTGGCCCCCCCGCCTTTGCCGCGCTGTGGCGGCAGGTGTTGGGCGAGACGCCGCAACCCGAATGGCTTCATTAACAACCCAATCAGACCTCGGAGGTTTTAAAAACCTCCGAGATCTCGGCTCACCGCCCCCCAAAAAGACGGGTCACCGACCCCCAAAAAGACGGGTCACCGACCCCAAAAAGACGGGTCACCGACCCCAAAAAGACGGGTCACCGACCCGTCTCTACAATATACACATGAAAACAACCCTCATCCGTGGTCGCTGGCTGGTCGCCAGCGCCCCCAATCACCCAAATACGCCGGACACCCATCGGCTTATCGAAAACGGCGAGCTGGTTTACGCTGGCAACCGCATCATTTTCGTCGGGCGCGGCTACA
>CAZLOF010000505.1:0-3983 GCA_964560745.1 uncultured Thermoflexus sp. | reverse complement strand
GGATAGTGATTTTTGCATTACGTCTTTTCAATTATTGGCGTTTTAGCACTAACCCAGACCGTTGAGGCAAGGAAATAGCGCTCATTTTGCCATCAGCAACAGCAAATTGCCCAATGCCGCCCATACAAGCCTGATATGCGCCACTGAGCGCTGCCTCAACGGTAATATCGAGGACAACCGAGCTATGCCCCGCATTTAACAACACGATAAAGACTTCGTCGCCCAAAGTGCGGGCATACACAATGACATCGCCCTCGGCATATAACACCCTGAAATCACCCGTGCGTAGGGCTGGGTGGGCGTTGCGTAAGGCCACGCATTGCTTAAACCATACCAGCAATTTTTTGTTCCATTGGCTTTCATCCCAAGGAAAAGAACGGCGTGAATCAGGGTCTTTGCCACCCATCAAGCCAATTTCATCGCCATAATAGATGCTGGGTGCGCCCGAAAATGTCATTTGAAAGAGGGTGGCCAATTCAAGGGCGCTGACATCGCCTTTGGCAAATTGCAAATAACGCGCTGTATCGTGGCTGTCTAGCAAATTAAGCTGGACTTGCACAATATTGATGTCATACATGCTCAACATGCGTTTGACCTCATATGCAAACTGGGGGGCATTGAGCGAAATCGGGGCTAGCCCGGTGCCTTCGGTCAGTGAGCCATCATATTGGCCGCGTGCAAAAAAGCCCAAACAGGCTTTAGTGAAAACATAATTCATCACAGCATCAAATTGGTCGCCTTGTAGCCAACGATGTGCTTCATGCCAAATTTCGCCGACGATATAAGCCTCAGGATTAACGGCTTTAACTCGCCGCCGAAATTCTTGCCAAAAACTGTCGTCATTGATCTCGGCTGGCACATCCAGCCGCCAACCATCGGCACCGGCTTTGATCCAATATTCAGCCACCTCAAAAATAAATTCGCGTACAGCAGCAGTATTAGTGTTAAGTTTTGGCAAAGCCGGAATACCCCACCAACAATCGTAATTGGCTTTGTCGTGATAGGCATTGACCGGAAAACCGTGAAAATAAAACCAATCGAGATAAGGTGAGGCCTTTTCGTTTTCGAGCGCATGGTTAAATTGATAAAACCCGCGGCTGGCGTGGTTGAATACGCCATCGATCACAATGCGAATATCACGACGATGGGCCTCGTCTAACAAGGTTTTAAAGGCTGTATTGCCCCCCAAAATTGGGTCAATTTGAAAATAATCTTGGGTGTGATAACGATGATTGGCGGTCGATTGAAAAACAGGCGTAAAGTAAATGGCGTTAATCCCCAATTCTTTTAAATAATCGAGATGTTCAACCACGCCAAGTAAATCGCCACCTTTAAACCCATAGGTGGTCGGTGGGCTATCCCATTTTTCTAAATTGCTGGGCTTGGGCACTTGGGTCGATTTAGCGAAACGGTCGGGGAAAATTTGATAAAAAACGGCGTGTTTAACCCATTCAGGGGTGATGGCTGGTAACATAGGTAAAAAAATAGCGCGTCACGCGACATAATTCAGCGTAAACGTGTTTTTAATTTCACGCAAAGGCGCAAAGACGCAAATGAATTTTTGCGCCTTTGCGCCTTTGCGTGAAATGATTAAAATTTAAATTAGATCTGACCAAGTGAAGTGTTTGCCAAATGGCACATTGTGGCGCAAGGTTTTGCCGATGATTTTGTCTTCGTCATAAGGGAAGATGCCATCACGCGGGGCGGGGCGCAGCGCTTCAACATCGGCAGCCGTAAGCACGGTGCCGGCGCTTAGGGCGCGGGCAGCACGTAGGCTGCGGCGTTGCACCACCACTGTTTGTTGCTCATTTTCGGCCACAAATTTGCGGGGGCTACCCAGCGACAATTCAAGCTCGCGGGTGCGGTCAACCATGTCGCGCCATGTCTTGGGCGTCATCGAAAATGGGTGATCAGGGCCTTCACGGGCGTTGTCATCGGTAAAATGTTTTTCGATGACGCGCCCACCCAATGCCACTGCACCCAATGTAGTGGCGTGGCCCGGCGTATGATCAGACAACCCCAATACCAATTCGGGGAACATGGTTTTAAGCGTGTTCAGCACGTTCAAATGAATATGTTTGAAATTATCTAAACTAGCCGTGTAGTTGGTGTTACATTGCAAAAGAGCCAACTGGGGGTTGATCTCCATAATCACTTGCACCGCCGCTTGCACCTCACCAATATCAGACGCGCCACAGGCCAAAATAAGCGGCTTGCCTTTTTTTGCCATATGCCGCAACATGGCATGCCATGTAATATCGCCAGAGCCAATCTTAAAGACATCGACATACGGGTCGAGCATATCGACGGCTTCAAAATCATAGGGCGATGAGAAATAATCGATACCGGCCTTGTCACATTCGGCTTTTAGAGTTGGGGTCCAATCCCATGCCAAAGTGGCGCTTTCATAGACCTCAAACACGCTACGCCGCCATTTGGCCTGATGCGACTGTTGCCCACCCATCGTCTTAAAACCGTGATCGCTGACGATTTTGGCGGCGCGAAAATTTTGAAATTTGGCGGCATCGGCCCCGGCCTCAGCGCACAAATGAATGAGGTCGATAGCGCGTTGCAACTCGCCATCGTGGTTGGCAGAAATATCGGCGATGAAATAGGTGGGTGCGTCATCGCCCACGCGACGTTTTCCAATTTGAATATGTGGCATGATTTAAGTTTAAAATCAAAAATTGAAAATGTAAAATGAAAAATTGATATAGCGCCATATCAATTTTTCATTTTACATTTTTAATTTTAAATTATTTATGAGTATAACGCCTTGGCGGTTATGGCTACTGCTTGTGTTAGGCTTGGGCCTCTATTTTGCGCAAGGCATAGCCAGCGCCGATTGCGATGACCCATTGATCGGCTATGTTGATTCGGTTGAGGTGATCGACAATGGTGAAATGCAACAGGCCATTATTCACGGTTGGGTTGCCCATTTGCTGCCAAATGACCCCGCCGCGTTACAAGTTTTTATCGATGGCGTTGCGGTTCGCAGTGGCTGGCTTGATCCTATAATAATTCAACTTGGGCTTGAGCGCCGCGATGTGGCGCAACAATTTGCCCGCCCCGAGTTTGCCAATGTCGGTTTTCGCATCACGCTGCCGTTGGTCGATCTCAGCGCAGGCCGACACAATATTCAAATAGCGGCGGTTGATGTGGATGGCGCACGGCATGGCTTACCAGCGGCTGTAACAGCCCAACACATCAACATTCACCGCCCAGCCTGTTGCAGCACCGACACCGCCGTTGCACTTGGCCTCATGCCCATGCTTGGCTTCATTTGCGTGGGTGGCTTTGGGCTGTTGTTTGTTTTGAAGGGGGCAAATGAAGGTGCGGGGCGGCCTGCCACCGCCCACAATTTGAGCTTACGCGATTTACCAATTGCCCTAAGCCTCATCTTTCCGGTCAGCATCGCGGTTGTTATTGTGCTTTACGCCGTCAATGTGCCATTTTTCGACGAATGGGAATTTGGCAAATTATGGTTGGCCTTTCAACAAGGGGGCTGGCAAAAGGTGGCGTGGGCCGATTTGTGGGCGCAACATAATGAGCATCGACTGGTCGTGTCGCGCCTCATTTTTTTAGGGCTTACCCAGCTTTTGGGTGAATGGAACCCTATACATTTTATGATCTTGAGCTTGGTCTTGGCCTGCGTTTTTTGGGGGTTGCTGTGTCGCATCATTTGGCTTGGCTTGCCTCATGCGCCGCGCTGGCGTTGGCTGGCAATCATGCTCAGCAGCGCCTTTATATTTTCGTGGGCGCAGCTTGAGAATTGGTTATGGGGGTTTCAATATCCTTGGTATCTGGCAAATTTGTTGGCCTTGCTAACTTTGTATTTGCTCAACACCCGCGTCGCCAGCTTAAAAATTGTGCTTTTGGCAATTGTACTGACCATCGTTACTACTTTTACGAATGGGTCATGCTTGCCCTTGTGGGTTTGCGGCGGGGCATTACTCATTTATCGGCAACGTGATCTGTCGCGC
>CAZLOF010000504.1:0-3984 GCA_964560745.1 uncultured Thermoflexus sp. | reverse complement strand
GAGTAAAAGCCCGCAAAGCGTGTTGCACACGGTTGCCCAGTTGCCCCAACACTTTTTCGGGCACATCAAGCGGGTTTTGGGTAACAAAATATACGCCTACGCCTTTTGAACGAATCAAACGCACCACTTGTTCGATCTTGGTCATAAGCGCGTCAGGGGCATCATCAAACAACAAATGGGCTTCGTCGAAAAAGAAGACCATCTTTGGCTTGTCAAGGTCGCCCACTTCGGGCATATTTTCATACAGCTCCGACAACATCCACAGCAAAAAGGTGGCATAGAGCATGGGCGACTGCATCAGTTTGTCGGCAGCCAAAATATTAATATAGCCTTTGCGTCGCTCAGTTTGCATCATATCGCCCAAATCAAGCGCCGGTTCGCCAAAGAATTGATCACCACCTTGGCTATCGAGCGTAAGCAAACCACGTTGAATAGCACCAATGCTAGCAGCAGACACGTTGCCATATTCGGTGGTAAATTGTTTCGCATTGTCGCCAACATACTGCATCAAAGCCTTTAAATCTTTGGTGTCAATAAGCAACAATCCATTGTCATCGGCAATTTTGAAACAAATGTTTAATACGCCCTCTTGCGTCTCATTCAAATTGAGCATCCGCGAAAGTAGCAATGGCCCCATTTCAGAAACCGTAGACCGCAACGGATGTCCATTCTCGCCAAATACATCCCAAAACATAACTGGGCAGCCTGCTGGGGTAAAGCCATCGGCCATACCCAATTGCTCTAGCCGTGCAGCAACTTTGGGGTTATTGCCAGCGGGTTGGCTCAGACCCGATAAATCACCTTTAATATCGGCCATAAAAACTGGTACGCCGATATGACTAAAACTCTCAGCGATTTTTTGCAGCGTAACCGTTTTGCCTGTGCCGGTCGCACCCGTAATTAGGCCATGTCGGTTTGACTTGTTGGGCAGCAGAAAAATTTCTTTATTACCTGCTTTTGCCACCAAAATAGGATCAATTGTTGCCATATGCGTCAGATTGTACCGCGATTTTAAGATTGCCTCAGCGTATCAAACACATATCGTCTAACCACAACCCACCACCCGCATTTTTATAAGCCCAAATCTCAATCACTGCCGTATTTTGCGGGGCGGTAGCCTGTATGCTAAATTCGTTATAGTCCAGGGTGCTCACATCGGCAATAGTCTGCCCGACCCGGTTCCATTTAATATCATAAAAATTCATCCCGACCTGCGCGACGGTGTCTTCGGCAATTTTGCCCCAACCGTGCAAGTTATACAAGACATTGGCTTGAGCCGGCATATTTTGACCCGCACTGCCGCCAATCTGATCGAGATACAGTGCATTTTTGCCGTTATGGCTATCGCTCACAATCTTGGCAATTGGGCCAGAGGTATTCCAAACAGCTAACCCATTTTCAAAACCACCATTGCTTAATAAATTATTACTGCAAATATTGCTACTTATCGGCGATGTCGGTGGATCGGCGGGCAATGAGGCAGGTTGCGGGGCTGGTGGCGCGTTATAGCGTGCAATATACCTACGTTGTTCATTTTCAATCAAAATAACTCGGGTTCGGCTGCCACCATCTGACCAGCCCACAAAATTGAGGCCTTTTTGTGATTCAGGCACACCAATTTCAATTTGCGAATTAATAATGACATCGACACTAAATGGGGTGATGCGACTCGCGCCTTCAAACAAAATTTGCATCCCAGACGGCTCACTATCAAACGTATATTGAGTCGTTTCGGGGCGCAAAGTAACACAGATTTGTTCAGATTGAACACCAGAACTATCGGTAACAGTAGCACAAATTTGTAAATAGGTATTGCTGCCATGATTCGCAACCACAAAACCGCCAACTGGCCCATCTGAAATAGGGTATGCGTCATAATGAGCATGATCGTTGTGATGTTGAATCACTTGCCAATGAATATTTGCGCCGATATCCCCATCTTCTGCATCTTGTGCCATAGCCGCCAAATTGATCGTGTCGCCCACCCAATAGGTTGAGCCTGAGCGCGGCGATTGAATTTGTAGCGTAGGGCGTTGGCTACCAGCCATAATCACAACACTGGCTTCGGCTTTTTGCCCAGCCGCATCGCTAACGGTCAGGCGAACTTTAAATTGACCGGCAGTTGTATAAATTTTAAGCGGGTTGGCCTCAGTCGAGGTGCTACCATCACCAAAATCCCATGTGTAATTGAGGTTAAGCCCTGCCGGATGAACTGAGCCAATACTTGAAAATTGCACTGTCAATGGAATGGGACCTGAATTTACATTTGCGGTGGCAGTGGCATTGGGCGCAATATTGCCCCCAACATAACGAATTCGGCGCACTTCGCCTTCAGGTTTTTGACCGATCACCACATAATACAAATCTTGATTTGGGCCAGTTGCCATATCGACAACAGCTCCCGCATTTCGGGCAAAGTCTTTAACAATCAAATTGCCATTCGCACCAATTTGGGCATATTTAATCCATTGTCGCTCATAATCGGCAAAAAAAACTGCCGAGCGATAATCAGCCGGATAAACCGTGCCAGCGTAAACATCGCCAACCATTACGGCGCCGCCTTCTGGCAATGTATCGTAGGCAAAAGCTGGTTTTTGTAAGTCGTTACTATTTTTGCGATACAGTTCATTGCATTGGGCACTGGTGCGTGGGTTATTGGCATAACTGGCTTCTTTAACACTTTCTTTGCTGTCGCCTTCATAACATGGCCAGCCAAAATTTTTGCCACGCCCAATATTAACCTCTTCAGAAGTATTCCAACCAACATCGCCAATAATCACCTCGGTTGTTGGGGCTAACACACTATTGGGCTTAAAGGTAAAGCGAAACGGGTTACGCAAACCATAATTAAACACTTTTGAGCGATTGCTATACACATTGCCATCAAAAAATGGGTTATCACGCAGGCCAGCGCCCGTCATTGGGTCAATACGCAAAATTTTGCCTGCCAAATTATCGAGCGATTGCGCCCGTAATGCGCGGGGGTCAATAGCCCAAGGGGTAGCGTTATCGCCAATGCTAACGTATAACATACCATCGGGGCCAAAACGCAACGCCCCACTTGAATGCACGGCGGAATCGGCTGGCACACAATCGATCATGTAACTGGTTGCACGGGCGGCTGGCCCAGTTTGGCATGCTACCCGCTCGGTGTCATCGCCATCATTCTCATTGCCAATGTTGGCGCGGGTGCTGTTTTTGCCCAGCAATAAAGTGCTTGCGGCGGGGTCAGACAACGCCACATTGTAATTTTGGTCGGCATCAGCCGTTAAACGCAGCAAACGAATAACCCGCGAGCCGACCCCATCTATTTTTACACCCGGCGGGTCATATGAAAACAAGACATAAATATAAGGCTGGGCCGGAAATTGTGGGTGGGCGGTAATACCTAACAAGCCACGATCACGCGCCGAATTAACCTCGGCGCTGAGGTCGATAAAGGGCTGCGATTGCAACACATTATTTTGCCACACACGCACCAAACCGTTTTTCTCGGCAATAAAGATGCGGTTATCGGCAGCAAATGTGATGGCAGTGGGAAGATCAAGCCCAGTAGCGATAACTTCGCTCACAAAACCTTTGGGTAACGACAACGAGGCGGGCAACTCTGCAATCCCACGATTAATCGTAGCGGGCATATTGACAATAGGCAAATAGGCCTTGTTGACCAAAGTCGGTGGCAAAATTGGGTCGCCCTCACGGCGAGCAGCAAATGTCATGCCCGCTTGCGGCATCAAAAACGATAATACCAATCCAAACAAACAACCGATATTTATGAGCTTAACCCGCAAAGATTTAACAGGAAATGTGTGCAATGGCCTTGACATAGATGAAATCGTTTAACCCGTTATCATCATGGTCAATTTCAATGACACACTCATCAATCAGCAGGCGTGATATAGCTGCATCTTTAGGCGTATCGATATACTATTTTGCTTAGATACAGCCTATCGATAAAACAGAGATAGTTTGTTGAAAAGAGAG
>CAZLOF010000503.1:0-3988 GCA_964560745.1 uncultured Thermoflexus sp. | reverse complement strand
AAAACCCAGAAATAAAATACAGATTCACTTAAATAAATTGATGGGTCTCATCATAAAAAAGTGCTGAGTGCTGAGTGCTGAGTGCTGAGTAATGAGGTAACCCTATCTCACTTAGCACTCAGCACTTGCAATTAAAGCCGCGCAATAACTGCGTCGGTCATCTCTTTCGTACCAACAATTTTAATATTACTATGATCACCACTGCCCTTAGGTGCAATGTCGCCACAACGATAGCCATCGGTTAACACTTTGTCAACCGCGGCCTCCATCGCGTCAGCCTCTTGGGTCAAACCAAATGACCAGCGCATCATCAAGGCCGCGCTTAAAATCGTAGCAAGCGGGTTAGCCACGCCTTTGCCAGCAATATCGGGGGCGCTGCCGCGAATGGGTTCATATAAACCGAAGCGGAAGCCATGTCGATTGGTATTTTGACCGAGCGAAGCGCTCGGCAACATGCCCATCGAGCCAGCCAACATCGCGGCCTCGTCGCTCAAAATATCGCCAAACAAGTTCTCGGTGGCAATAATGTCATATTGACGCGGATTGCGAATCAGATGCATGGCACAGGCATCGGCCAACACATCTTCGTAGGCCACGTCTGGGTATTCGGCAGCCACTTCGTGCGCCACTTCGCGCCACAATCGCCCGGTCGCCATCACATTGGCTTTGTCGGCCTGCGCCACTTTCTTCTTGCGGCCCCGCGCCAATTCAAACGCCATCACCATCAGGCGTGCTACTTCTTGCTCGGTATAAAAAGTGGTATCAACGGCGGTGCGGCTGCCAGCGGCCCCGTCACGGCCTTGGGGCTTGCCAAAATAGGCCCCGCTGGTTAATTCGCGCAAAATAATCATATCGGTGCCGCGCAAAATTTCAGGTTTAAGGGTCGATGACTCAATCAGCGCCTCGTAGACCTTCACCGGGCGCAGGTTGGCAAACAGGTCAAATGTCTTGCGCAAGCCAAGAATGGCTTGCTCAGGGCGCACATTCGACTTGGTATCTTGGGTTGCGCCACCAACAGCGCCAAACAAAATGGCATCGGCAGCTTTAGCGGCATTTAAAGTCGCTTCGGGCAAAGCTTCGCCTGTTTGGTCAATGGCGGTTTGTCCCACCAAACCGCTGCTAAAATCGATCGTGTGGCCATATTGGGCGGCAACTGCGTTCAACACCTCAACGGTGGCAGCAACAACCTCATTCCCGATAAAATCACCGGGCAAAAGTGCAATTTTAAGATTCATAATGGGTGCAGATTGTATCAAGGTTGGGGGAGGGGGCAGAGTAGCAGGGGGCAGGTTGCAGCGTTGCAAAGTAACAAAATTATCCCGTTGCCACTTTGCCACCTGCTACTTGCCACTCTGCAACCTGCCGCTCTGCCCCTTACAACGGAATAAACATCGTTAACAAACGAATCATCGAACGGGCGGGTTCAGATGCAAACAACTCCGCCACCTCGCCACGCTTCACTTCAGGCCCGACTTGGGCCGCCAATTCAACCACATAACTATCAGGCACTGGGGTCATAGTCGCCGCAAATGCAGTAAATGTATCGGGCGCAAGCGCCTTATTAATTTGGGCAAGTTGTGCCTCGGTTAATGTGCCAACTTCGGCTGGCTTTGCCACACTGCCAAAGCCACTATCGCGATGTGTTACTTTTCCATTGGCATAAGCGACCACTTCATCTGAGCGAAACACAAACCCACCGCTACGACGCATTGCCACCAATGCATTTTGCGGCAATTGAAGCACATCACCAGCATCCTCAAGGGGGGTGTCAACCTTTGAAACCGTTTCAATTTGTGTATCAAACGTCCCGCTAATTGTGCCTAGCACCACATCATCCCCTGTGCTTACCTTAATCGTCGGGGTTTTATTTTTTGCGGCATTACTTTGTAATATAGCACGTTGTTTACGTGTAAGTTTTTTCTTTATTTTCATCCTTCACCTTTAATATCATGCAGCCAATGTATCCTCTCAACAATTTGGGATAAAGCCCAAAAGACGTAATGTCGAAATCACAATATGGCTTATGGGAGCAGGGGCTTTGCCCTTACTCTCATAAGCCATATTGTGATTTCGACGTAAATTTATTTTACTTACCCTGTTTTTTTGAGGTGATACCTCTAATCAACCTGAAGCGTTGTCAACATCTGGTCGAATTTTTCGCTGGCACGCTCATATTCATTTTGGGCGGCAGCCAACGTCAAATAATAACTTCGGTCTTTACCCACGATGATAATGTCGCGCACCTGTACCACCACCGGCAAAGAAGCACGGCGCGGTTGGTCAATCGGTTGCGCCACATAGGCATAATTCAACTCAACCGCCTTTGCACCCGCCAAGGCTAAATCGTGATTGCCCAGAAAATGATACGCTGTTAGTTTGCCACGTTCTTCGACACGTCGATCAAGCAAAGTTTGAATGGTAGGTGGCGCAGTTGGATCAAGATCGCGGCGTTGAATGGTTAAACTAGTTTTAAAGGTCGAATTAGCCTCGGCATCCTCAATTTTTAACAATGCATCCGACTGTAAAGAGATCGATTCGCTCCACGTAACCGGATATGCAATGCGAAATGCAGTGCCACGCTCGATAAACCACTCGGCCCGCGTCTCAACATATTCACGCATGAGCCATCCCATCATCAATGCAACCACTACCACGATTGCCACGCCCACATCTTTGCGGGTATGGCGAATACGCCAAATATTTCCAACTTCTGTAGTCAACATAATTTTGTCCTATTTACCCCATTTTCATGGCCCGGCGCATTAATACTTGCAACAATAAAAATGCTACAACAGCAAGCGCTAAACCCAATACAAAGGTGCGGAAGAACAATACATCCAGACCAACAATACTGACTTCGCGCATTAACCATACAAACAACCCATTAAGCAAAGCCACAATGGCAAAGCCAAGCGGAACCCACAAAGTAGGTTTGTGTTCAAATTTGGCTTGCGACATCACATAACCCAACAACCCGCCAAACGAGGCTTGTGCCAAGGCATTAGTAACAGTGGTGACAACACCCGGCCCAATGGCAACCCCATCATTACCAATCACATAACGCAAATTGAGAATAGTGGCTAACCCAAGCCCAGCCACCGTGCCATACACAATGCCGTCCATCCGTTCATCAAATTCTCGGCTGCTATACACTGTGCGGATGGCAATGTATTGAATGGCCTGAAACACGATGCCAATGATGAGCATGTGTGCCAGTAACGATACCCATGATGTGTATGAGGCCCACTCAGATACACGAAACCACTCCTCAATAACACGGCGGCCTAATAATTCATAAAGGGCGAGCGCCACAAAAAAAACCAGCATGACAAACTTCTTCGGCTCTGGCTCTAATCGGTCATTGGCATAAAAATAACTTAACCATAAGGCAGAAGGCACCACAGACAAAATGATACCTAAAACAAGCCGCCCCGTTTGGCTAATTTCGCCCATTGCATTGCTCAAAAATAACAATGCACCACTAAAAATCGCCAACACAATTAGCTCAATCAAGCCAGCCCGCCAAGCGCCACCACGTTGCCGGTTCACGGTTGCATAATGCGCCGCGCAATAAGCGCGTTTGCCCAAAATATGATAAGGTGGGCCAATCGGTTTATCACAAATACAACAAACAATTTCGTTTGACATAATTTAAAAGATAAAGGATAAAAGATAAGGGATGAAGGATTGAGGATTGGGGATTGAGGATAAAATAAAATCAATCCCCAATCCCTAATCCTTAACCCCTACCATGCACGTCGTAAAGTGGCTTTTACCACATGTGGGTTGTTGGCATTGGCTGGCACAACCGTGCCGACATCAGCCACCACTGGGCGATAGCCCCGCGCAATAATGATGACACCATAGGTTTGGCCTTTGCGCACGGCTGCTTGTGATTGAAATGTGCCTTTGTCATCTGAAATGGCATACGTATCAACCTCACTAGCCGTCACGCGGTCGTCGGCAGCGGCTTGGGTAGCATTCACGC
>CAZLOF010000502.1:0-3988 GCA_964560745.1 uncultured Thermoflexus sp. | reverse complement strand
CCACCGCAGCCCCGTCATCACTGATTGCAAAAGCTGTCACCTCTTGCCCACGAGTGACGCCCTCAATTGCAAATACCGAGCTAACGCCGTCCGATGTGTCAACCTGCACGCGCCCATCATTTAACAAACGCGCAATCACCCGCCCATCGGCGCTCATGCGCACATCAAGCACAGGCACAACTGGGTTGGGCCATCGGCTAGGGGTCGGGGTGACGGATAACGGCTGACTCACTTGCAGCACTGTCGCTGGCAAATCAGATTGACGAATTTCATCGCGCCCCGCCGAAATTAATTGCCCATTTGCCAAATAACTGAGCGCTAATACCGCTCTGTTGTGCTGGGTCACCATATTTTGAGGTGACAAATCCCATACACCCACAGCACCATCCCATGCGCCCGATAACAATAAATTTTGATCTTTGGGGTAAAAACCAAGCTGAAAAACAGCATCATTGCGATCACGGTCGGCATGCCCACGCAATAATCGCCGATTACTGATCTTTTTAGGGCCTTTATTAGGCACATAATCAACGTCAAATGCCTGTATGCGCCCATTTCCACTGCCTAGCGCCAAGGTTTGCCCATCATCACTCCATGCCACGCCCCACACAAAAAAATTGCTAATGGTCTCGGTAAATGTGCGAATGCCGGTATCGATTTTCCAAAAGCCAAGACTATTGGCCGTATCGCCAGTTGCTAGCCAATCGCCATCAGGGCTAAAAGCGCTACCGATAAATACTTGGGTGCTTGAGATGGGTGACATCAACATGCTCGGCACCAAGTTAAGCGGGTTTTGCAAATCGAGCGCCCAGACTTCGGGGGTCTCAAGTTGGCGGGTGGCCGCAAGGCGCTTCCCATCGCGGCTAAAGGTGACACGCCACACCCAGCTTGTGGTCGGCTCGCGCAATACCACTTGTGCTTGGGCGTCCGGGTCCATTTTAAGCAGCCTTACTGCGCCATCTTGCCCACCAGTTGCCAGCCAAGTATCGCTACCCGCCGCATAGGCTGGCTTATCGGTGGGGCGAAATGCGATGCTAAAAATGGGAGCATTATGGGCTTTAATTCGGGCTAAGGTGGTTGGGCTGCTATTCTCACTCATCTCCCACAAAATAATATCGCCATCGGCCCCACCTGTTGCCAATACACGGCTATCGGGGCTAAATGCGGCGGCAAAAACAGTGGTGTCATGCTCAGTCAATTCAAACAATTTACGCGGTGGCTTTTGCGGCAGGCCACTTAAATCGGCAATCATAATTTTGCCATCTTCATCACCGGTGGCTAACCAGCGCCCATTTGGGCTAATGGCAAAGGCCCAAATTCGGCTATCGCGCCAACGTGCCAAATGTAATAAATTTTCAGATACCCGCTGATTAACCGCACCCAGTGCCAATCGCGATTGAAAATGGTTAGAGTCTTTGACTGGGTTAATGGCATTGATAAATAAATTGAGCAAGGGATCGAGCGCAGGCCCAAATGACCCGGCGGCATAAGCCCTCGCCGCATAATCAAACGCTTGCTCGACTTGCCGCTCGACCAAAGGCATGGCTTGGGCGGCATATTGACGTTCATTTGCCAGTTGGCGCTGATAATAAGTGTCCCATCCAAGCAATAAACCCATCGCCACTAACACCAACATAAAAAAACGGCGTGCGCCATTCCACCGTTCTTGTCGGCGCAATTCGCTCGTTTCGGTGGATCGGCTGGCCTGCAAAAATTCAGTTTCTAGCTCGCTCAAGTCACGGGCCGCTTCGGCTTCGCGCAAAAAATTACCCTTCAGCAACATCTCATCGGGTTTGCCCATGCGCAGCCAACGCTCGGCGGTTGAGGTGAGGCGTAAGCGCTCACGCAGGGTTTGTCGTCGCCGCTCCAGCCATGCATTCATACGTGCCCACTGGCTAGCCAATGCCGAATTTGCCAGTTGCACTTGGTCTTCGGCGCTGGCGTTGGGGTGGGGCGTAATATGAATGAGACCCAATGCCACCAAACGGTTTAGCACGCGATCTGTGTCTTCGGCCAAAGCCTCAACATCATGTTGCACCCGCTCACGCCGCACTGTTTCATGAAAAACCACATTGCCATTGTTGGTGCTAACCAACCGCGCCAATTGCGGCAAAATTTGTGCCGCAATTTGTTGCTCGTCAAGGCTCAGTTGCCCCCATGCCGCCTCGGCATACGATATTAAACCGTCGCGGTCAAATTCCTCTAGCGCCAACAATATTTCGTTGCCAGTGGCCTGTTCAAATACATTCCCCCAATAATTAAGCAAACTTTGGGCCGCATCGCGGTCGGCCAAGGTTTCAAGTTTGCGCCCTGTTTGGCGAGCCTGTTGAATAAAAAGCGCGACCTGCGCCCAGCTTGCCGCCGATATGACTTCATCGACTAAAGTTTTGGCATGCGCGTGGGTTTTAAGCAGTTTCACATGTGCATCGCGCAGGGCAAATAGGTGAGGGTAATGCGCAAAATTCATACAGTTTAAAAACTTTTTTGCCGGTTTCACATTTCTCCGCAAGCATAGCTTGCGGAGAAATGTGAAACCAAACTATACAAAGCATTGCATCGCAATGCTTAATGGGTCATTGGGTGGGCGCAATGATTTACACGTTTGCGATAACTGCGCCCCTGTGCGCCCAAAAAACCGTCGCGTATTACGAAATTGCGACATGATTTGTGACAAACTTGATTTTGTAATCGCACTTGGGGCTGCGCTGCCAAAAATTTCATCAAGTTTGGTGTTTAACAAATGAAGATGTTGCGAAACTTCGGCGGCAGCACTATCGTTGTTGTTGGCGGATGGCGTAATGACCCGAATCAGGTTGTTTAACGCTGGGCGTAGGCTATCGACCCAATGTTCGCTAATCAACATTAGATCATCGAGATTGGTTTCAATGACGCGCATATTTACATCCAAGTCTTGCCACTGTTTGTGCAAATCAACCAATCCCCCCAGCCGAACTTTGCTGGTTGTCAAGAGGTTGTGATTTTGGCGCAGGCCTTGTAGTTGGGTGCGGGCATTTTCGGCCAAATTAATTTCATTCAACCGTTCGGCTACTTTGCCCAACGAGTCGCTGGCTGTGCCCATGTCATCTAACACATTTCTGGCGTTATAAATACCTGCGTCAATGGTTTTAAGACAATCGCCCAACACCAAACTCGCCCGATGCGCCGCCGATTGCAATTGATTCACTTCTTTATTGGCGAGCGCCAAATTAATGCGCTCGCTCAAACGGTCTAATTGCGACAATTGCGCCCAAATATCACGCCCCCATTCGGCCTGTTGGCCTTCGAGCGCCAAATCTTTCATCGCCTGCGGCAATGATTCAATCACCATCCGCAAGGTATCCCAATCCAACAAATCTGCCCCACTTGACACGTTGGCGCTGATCAGCAAGGTTGCGGTGCTGCGCAACAAATCGGCTTGTTGAAAACGAATATGCGCTTGGTTATAGTCATCAATACGCTGCACCCCACGGTGTAAACGGGCGGCATTTTGTTGAATGGCATCGAGTAATGCCGAAAACTGATTTTTAAGATGCGTAACGACCGTTTTAAGGTCAGCCCAGCTTTGGGTCAAATTCGTTGGGTTGCCTGTCAAATAATTCTGCCAATCGATGTGTGAACGTGCCTGCACCAGCACAGCAATCAAATCCGACATTCGTCCGCGCCGGTCACAATACAAAATCATTTGCTCAATAAAGTAGCTTTCACTCCGATCTGCACCGGGCACGTTATCGGCATCTACCCCCAAATCGCTACACAGCAAAATCAGCTCCTCCTTATTAAAGGCCACACTTATTTGTTCACGAAGGGCTGGGTAAGTTGTCATATCGGCACTGTATTTAAACGCATCTCAAGGTGCGCGTCAATGAAAATATACTTCGTATCAATAAAGTGTTATTTTATAGTATATTCTCATTGACAATTACAGAGATATGCTTATACTATTTCTATGAGCCTTAATTCACTCAGTAATACTGCCTTGTCGCGCATC
>CAZLOF010000501.1:0-4006 GCA_964560745.1 uncultured Thermoflexus sp. | reverse complement strand
TCCCCAGATTTCACTTCTAAGCGTCAAGGGGCTTGACTTTTAACACAGTATCTATACCCTTGGTTAAGCTATGACCAAGGGTATAGTGATTGTGACGAAAAATTATTTTAAGAAACAGACTCTATGAAAAAACAAATCACGAGCGCGATTGTGTTAACCTGTTACCTAACAGGATGTGCTGCCACCCCAGCCGCTATGCCGACGATGCCGCCGCCAACTGCGGCAGCTACGGCAACGGTGATTGCGACGACGGCGACAGCCATTGCCGTAACTGTAGCGCCTACCGTTATGCCATCTACCCCAACCACCATGCCAACCCAAGCCCCCCCACAAACCCCACCCACTACCGATGCCTTCATTCGTGCCGCCGAAGCGGGTGATAGTGCCACTGTGACGCAAATGCTCAAGGCCGGGGTCGCTATCAATGGGCGTGATGCCCAGGGCCGCACCGCCATCATGGCTGCCACACATGCTAACAAGGTTGAGGTGGTGCGTCTGCTCATTCAAGCCGGGGCCGATATCAATATTCGTGATAATCGTTTAGACAACCCGTTTTTATATGCGGGGGCCGAAGGGCTACTCGATATTTTGCAGCTTGCTATCGACGCCAAAGCCGACCCCAAGTTGACCAATCGTTTTGGCGGCACGGCCCTCATACCCGCTGCCGAGCGTGGGCATGTTGAAGTGGTGAAAACCCTGCTCACCCGCAGCAAAGTCGATATTAATCATGTCAATAATTTAGGCTGGACGGCGTTGCTTGAGGCGATTGTGTTGAGCAATGGTGGCCCGCGGCATCAACAAATTGTGCAATTGCTGGTCGATCATGGAGCCGATATTAATATTGCTGATAAAAGTGGCGTGACCCCGCTAAAACATGCCCAAACTCGTGGCTTTAAAGAAATAGAGCAGATTTTGAATGATAGCGTTAATCGAAATGCACGGCTGATTGTGGCGGCGGCAGCGGGTGATCTTGCGCTGGTTAAACAATTGCTGGCGCAAGGGGCCAGTGTGCACGCCCGTGATGTCAATGGCAAGACTGCCTTAATTGCGGCGGCTTATCGCAATGATATGACCATCGCCAATGTGTTGATCGACGCTGGTGCGGATGTAAATGTGCAAGACAATACCAAACAAAGCGCTTATTTGATCAGTACATCAGAAGGCTATGTTGATCTTTTGAAGCGCACTTTGCAGGCAGGGGCCAATGTGCATAGCCTCGATAGTTATAACGGCACTGGCCTCATTCGCGCCGCTGACCGAGGCCGGGTCGAGATCATTCAAGAATTGCTCAAAACCGATATCAAGCTCGACCACATCAACCGGCTGGGCTGGACGGCTCTGCTCGAAGCCATTATTTTGGGGGATGGCGGCCCGCGCCATACTGAGGTCGTGCGTTTGCTGGTCAAGGCTGGGGCCAATGTGAATATTGCTGACAGCGGCGGCACTAGCCCATTGGCCCATGCGCAGCGGCGCGGCCAAACCCAAATCATCGAAATTTTGCAGCAAGCTGGGGCGCGGTAGAAGAATGGATTGCTCAATTTTTAATATTTCACCACTTAAAAACTGGTCAGATGGCTAGGTAATTTAACCAACGCCTAAGTTTATACTCAGACCCGAACGACCAACAAAGGAGTGGCGTGAAGTATGAATGTGTCTTGGTTGAAATTTAGCCCAGTTGTGGTGATGTTATTGGGGTTGCTATTTGGCGGTGTGGCCGGTGCTGGTGCTTATACAGTAAATTATGCAGGAGCCACCTCTTATTTAAGTGATGACCCTAAAGCCTGCGTCAATTGTCATATCATGCGTGATGTTTATGACAGTTGGGAAAAATCAAGCCACCATGCGGTTGCTAAATGTGTGACTTGCCATTTGCCCCATGATTTTGTAGGCAAGTGGTTAGCAAAAGGAGAAAGCGGCTTCAATCATTCAAAGGCTTTTACGCTTCAAAATTTTGAAGAGCCGATTCGTATTCACCCCAAAGATGCTCGTATTGTCGAAGAAAATTGTATTGGCTGCCATAGTGGGGTGGTGGGTAATGTGATGCAAGCCCACCTTGCTACGCAAGCCAAAAACAACAATCAAACCCAAAACGACCTCATTGGCTGTGCTAAGTGCCACGCCAGTGTTGGACATGCTTTGCGACGATAACCCAGAGGAGACCCAGTTATGACGAAATCAAGAATTCCTTTTGCCCCACTTGCGGCTTTTGCTGTTGGGGCGCTTGCGATGGTGGGCGTATTGGCGTTGTATACCAATATTACCGAGCGCAAAATTGAAGCCCGTGAAACGGTGTTTAAAATTGTGAATATCACCGAAGACACCCAAGACCCAGCCGAATGGGGCAAAAATTTCCCGCAGCAATATGATGGCTATAAGCGCACGGTCGATATTGAACGAACCACTTTTGGCGGCTCAGAGGCCTTTCAGAAGTTAGAAACCGACCCACATTTAGGTACTATGTTTGCCGGTATGCCCTTTGGCACAGATTACCGCGAAGAGCGGGGGCATGCTTATATGTTGAGCGACCAAGACATTACCGACCGTAGCACTAAATTTAACCAGCCCGGCGCATGTTTGCAATGTCATGCCAATGTGGTGCAGGCTTATCGCGCAAAAGGGGTGGCGGCTGGGGTGGCAAATGATGAAGCCCATCGCAATGAAGCCATTATGAAGGGCTTTGACGAGGTTAATAAGATGCCGCTCAAGGATGCACGGCAATTGGTGACTGGGCCAATTAGTTGTGGCGATTGCCATACCCCAGAAACAATGGCCTTGCGTGTGACCCGACCGGGCTTTATTAATGGCATTAAGGCGCTGGCCGAATCGAAAGACCCCGTGCCACATTTGCCCAGCATTGAGCGTTGGCGTGCCGGTGACCGCAAGGTTGCATATGACCCCAATAAAGATGCCAGTCGTCAAGAGATGCGCTCATTTGTATGTGGGCAATGCCATGTTGAATATTATTTCACCCCACCTCCTACCAACAGAACTGTAACTTATCCCTGGAAGAACGGTTTGAAGATGGAGCAGATTGAAAAATATTATACCGAAGTCAACTTTAGTGACTGGACGCACAAAGATTCGGGTGCGAAGATGTTAAAGGCCCAACATCCTGAATTTGAGATGTGGTCACAGGGCACACACGCCCGTTCTGGCGTGTCTTGCGCCGATTGTCATATGCCATATAAACGTGAAGGCGCGGTTAAAGTAAGCGATCATCATGTGCGCAGCCCCATGCTTAATGTGCAAAATTCATGCGGTACCTGTCACAATTATTCTGAAACCGAACTCAAGGCGCGGGTAACAGTGATTCAAGAACGCACTGTGAAGCTGCTTAACCAGGCCGAAGACGCGGTCGTGGCATTGGTGAAGGATATTGACGCTGCCAAGAAAGCCGGGGCCACCGATGAGCAATTAGTCAAAGCCCGTGATTTGCATCGCCAAGCCCAATGGCGTGCCGACTTTGTGGCGGCTGAAAATTCAAGTGGCTTCCATGCCCCGCAAGAATCTGCTCGTATCTTGGCTGAGGCCATTGACCTTGCGCGGCAAGGCCAGCTTGAGGTGGTCAAGGCCACAAAGAAATAGCGTGTTAAAAAGATGTATGCCGAATTCACTGTACCTTTGCAAACTATGCTCGCAAAGGTATAGTGAATTCGGCGTTTCTTTATTGTTTATCCAGTCTCGACATACTAAAACCATAAAAAAAACGCCTCAATTTTTAATTGAGGCGTTTATTTTGCGGTTCAACCTATTTTACAACTAGTACCGGACATTCACAACGCTGGGTAATGGCACCACTTACGCTGCCTAAAATCGCACCCTTCCACGATCCTAACCCGCGCGAGCCGAGGATGAGCAAATCGGGGCGGCGCACATTAACCGTATTTAAGATGACATCGACGGGCGACCCTTCGATATACTCGGCCTCGATTTCTTTGACCCCCATCGATTTTAGGGTCGCTACGGTGTTTTCGCTCACATCGCTGGCCTCTTTTAAGGTTCGATA
>CAZLOF010000500.1:0-4007 GCA_964560745.1 uncultured Thermoflexus sp. | reverse complement strand
GTGTACTGCCACGCAAGTAAACGGGACTGGCCCGATTACGATGACTTTTACTGGTGTTGATACCAGTGGTGCACATCGCCCGACGCTGCCTGTTGGTAGCGCTATACCTATTCCAAGTGAATATACTTATCTCGCTAGCAAGTCGTTATTGTTTTGGATGCCAGCGACGGTTGGGCAAGTGGTGCCGGGCAACCCGGATTCGCCCATTAACGGCCAAAATCAATTTACAAATAGCTTGACCAGCATTATGAATAGCGATGGCAGCAGCCTTACTTCTATAAGCGGGCAAATATTAACAGAGACCACTACAGCCGATAATCAATCAACTGGGTTTCTCACAATTGGGGCTAGTGGGACATTTGCGAAACAATTTGTGCCGTGTAGTCCTTCGATTTGGAATACAACGGTTCCATTTACTCCGGGTTTTGGTGGTCTTAATTGCTCGGATTGGGCACAGTCGACTCGCTTTAACCCACCTGAGATGACGCATTTACAACAGGCTGCCGCAAACTTAGGTATTGCTATGGCTGGCACGCAAGCTTTTTCTGGCTGGACATGTGACAAGATTGATAACCGTTATTTGCAAGTTGTTGGTATTCATAATAGCACCCCGCCCACAGGCACAATCACCCCAACCGTGCAGTTAGGGGTGCGGACTGGGGCCAATAAATATTGGAGCAGCAATAACGCTGGGGGCGACCAAGCCACCCAATTATGTAATGATGATAGTAACTTTACTTGGTATAACGATTTAACATCAGCCCTCTCGGCCAATGTTGGGATCACCTCACCGGTAGCAATGGCGCGTTTTATTTATACAACAACCGATAGTAGTGCCGTTCAGCCAAACGCACAATCAAGTGCGCGTGTTTTAGTTCAAGCTTTAACCAACGACCCTGTTACCAACGACCCCTACACCACTTGTGTGACACGCAACAATTGGGGGGTAATGGAATGGGCCGGTGGCGTGAGAGCGCCAATTCATGATTCTGCCGACATCAAAATTTGTCCTTTTATTGCTACGCCACGCGCCACGGTAGATAAAACGCTTAACCCAGCGTTATCTGGCAACCAAATGGCTGGTGGTATTTATCGTTATGCCATGAAACCAAGGGTGCAAACCAGCGATCTCGCAGTGAGCCACACGGTTGATTTGTATGATGTGTTGCCACCGGGCATGAGTCTTGTATTGACTACTACCAATAATATTAGTTATTCGGTAAACGGTACCACCAATATTACAAACACCATGCCGCCGACGATTTCGGGCGTGTATTTGGGGGCGACCACAAATGCGCGAATTGATGCACAGGGCAATATTTTGAGTGGCCCGTCAGACGTGGGTTATACCGTGCTGCGTTGGCGCTTTTTTGATGTGCTGCCCAATGTGAATAAAGGCGGTGGGGCTGATGGTGGTTTGCCAACGATCTTTTATTTGGCAAAAGTGGCCGAGACTGTTACAAACGGCACACGATTAGACAATGTGGCTTTAATGGCTACCCAATATGCCCCTGTCAACGCCGTTAATTACAGCGGCAGCTCAAACCCAACTATGGTGGCGGCTGGTTCACCCGATCAAGATTACACCTGTACCAACCCGGCTAATTCAGGGGTCTACCCATTTGTTGTTGGGGCAATAACTTGTAAACGTTCAGATTTACAATCGCTGACTATTAGCAACATCAGCCGTTTGGCGGGTGTTAAATATTCTGACCCGCCCAATATTGAAGTAGGGAATAATTTTGACTTTCGCCTCGAATTTAGCTCATTAAGCCAATTTGCTGCTAACCCAGATTTAATTGATGTCTTCCCTTACATTGGCGACGCGCGTAATCCGGCCACAGACTTTACCGGGCATTATGGTTTGCGCTCTATTCCCGTCATGGTGTCGCCTACCATTACCAATGCTCGTTATCTCTATACCTCTGCGTCTCCCGCCGCCATCAATATCGATGCCAACTGTACCAGCAACGGTGGCCCCGGCCCAGACAACGGCAGCACCCCCGGCAACCCACAATGCCCGGCTGGCTCAACCCCAACCACATGGTGCGACGCGCCAGTGGGTGGCACGGCGGTTTATGGCTCTGGCGCATGTCCTACTGCGTTATGGCCCGCAACGCAGACTGGTGGTGTGACTGCTATTCGTTTTCAAGGCATTGGCGGTCGGGTCGAGGCCGATACGCTTTATCGCTTTACATTGCCCATGAGCAGCACTAACAATGCACCCGGACAACGTTATTCAAACCAATTTACTTTGCGTAGCAACCCAACGTATATTTTGCCGCTGACTATTTTAGATGTGTCTACCGTTGTAACCAGTGGACGCATTAGTGGCGTGGTATATCGTGATGATAACAACGATGGTTTGAAAACAGCGAATGAGCCAGCAATTGCTGGCGCACGGGTTTATATTACTGGTACCACATCTCCAGCTACTGGTTTGCCAGCAACTTTGAGTTATTGCACATTTACCGATGCTAATGGCGCTTATTTGTTTGCGCCCTATGGCGGTGGCACGATGTCTGCGCCCGGCAGTGTGCAAGTTTATCAATCTGACTGCGCAACGCCGATCACAACCGCCACATTTTTTGGTGTGCCAGCGGGCACTTGGCAAGTGGTCGAGCAATCGCAAACTGCTGCGCCACTAAATGCATATATTGACGGCAAAGACACCGTTGGTATTATGGGCGGCACCGTCAGCAATGATCGCTTTGATAATATTGTGATGTCGATTGGCTCAAATGCCAGTGGCTATAACTTTGGCGAAAACTTGCCCGCCAGTTTAAGCGGCTTTGTGTTTAGCGATGGCGACAATAACGGCACAAAACAGGCCAACGAAGCCGGTATCGCTGGTGTTGTCATTACCTTAACAGGTGTTAATTTCAATGGGCAGGTGATCACACTCACTGCTACTACTGATATCAGTGGTAGCTACACTTTCACTGGCTTATACAGCGGCACTTATACTCTTACCGAAGAACAGCCCACTACCTTTGTTGATAGTCTTGATTCGGTCGGCACGATTAGCGGGACAGTGAAGGGTACATTGGGCAACGATATTTTGAGCAACATCGCGCTTGATATGGGTCAAACTGGTGTTAATTACAACTTCGGCGAAACCGCCGCAACCTTAAATATTGTCAAATTGGTTACTGGCGCAAGTTCTAATGCCACTTTCACGATGACGGTGGACGGCCCCAATGGGTATCAGGCTATTACCACGGTGACTACCAGCTCGGCACGGGTGATTACTGGTTTGTTGCCGGGTGTTTATACCGTTACAGAAGGCACATTGCCAACGCCGCCTATTGGTTATGTGTGGGGCACACCCACTTATGAGCCTGTTGGTGGGCAAGCAATTTTACTCAGCGCCCAGCCCGTCATTTTGACCGTGACAAACCCAGCTTCGTTGATACCAACTGCTACAGTCACAGGTGATGTTTTCATAGACTATAACAACAACAATACGTTTGATGTAGGCGAAGGCCGGCCAAATGTGACGGTGTTGATTACCCAAAGTGATGGCTCGCCAATTACCGTTACCACCGATGCCAACGGCTTATTTACCTCGACCGTATTGGCCGGTAACACCACTGTAGATGTGGTGAACCCGCCAGCGGGAGTGCAAGTCGTGGGCACAGACCCCACGTCATATAACATTCCAGCCAACACAACTCAACACGACGCTAATGGCTACCCTTATGGCACAGTTACAGGCAATGTGTTTATTGACTTGAACAATAGCGGCATTATTGATACCGGCGAAGTTCAAGCGAATGTGACTATCTTTATTACCAAGAGCGACGGTACGACCATGACCCTATTGACCGATGCAAATGGTTTATTTACTGCCACTGTGCCGGTCGGCACGACCGTCGTTGATGTGGTCAACCCGCCAGCGGGCACACAAGCCGTTGGCACAGACCCTACCAGCTACAACATTACTGCGGGTAGTACAGCCAATGACCCCAATGGTTACCCGGCTGGCACAGTGACCGGTAATGTGT